>CAZUVI010000015.1:0-2536 GCA_964623795.1 uncultured Candidatus Saccharibacteria bacterium
GAGCCGGGGGTGTCTAGGAGCGCCAAGACGCAGTTCAGCAGGATGTACTCCATGCGCGGCGACCAGACATCGGGCCAGATCTTCTTGAAGACGCCCATCATGCCGGACGCGACGAGATGCCGGAACTCGGTGCCGATCTGTTCGAGCGGGTTGAACGCGATCGGATGATCGAAATCGAACGGCGCGAAATAGATCACGTCGTCGATGCGCTCTTCGGGCACGAAATCGAGCATCCTCTCCGCGAATTCGCCGTGCGGATCGATGACCGCGAGACCGTGACCGGCGCGGATGTCGTTGATCGCCATGGTCTCGAGGAGGTTGCTCTTCCCGGAACCGGTCTTGCCGATCACGTACATGTGGCGCCTGCGATCGTCGGTCTTGATGCCGAACCGCGTCTGTTGGTTGCGGAAATTGGTTTGGCCGAAGATATTGATCTCTTTGTTAGGGAGCTGTTCCATAGCGAAATTTCGTTACTCCGTGGGCAAGGCCGGCGGCGGCTCCCCTTTCCGCGATTCGAGGCGGCGGAGCATCGGCGCGCCCACCGTCACGATCGGCGGATGGTAGATGGTCGCCAGCTCTTCGATGTTCAGAACGGAAACCTTTTGGTTCATCGTGAGCGTGCGGTAGTTGAAGAACAGCATTGTTTTGCGCCCCCGTTCGCGGCGCGCTTTGAAGAGCGCGAACGGCGAAGCTATTCTCGGGAACGTAGCCATATCGGGTCGGAAACCGTTCAGGTTCTGGGTGTTGAACTGGCGGAACGCGCCGTTCACCGCCGAGACGTTCGCGCGCGTGAAGCTGTCGCGCCGGTCGACGTAGATGAAGCGGACATTCGTCTCAAATCCGATCTTCGCGATCTTCTCTTCTATCGACTTCACGACATCCTTTTGGCTTTCGGTGAGGAACGACAGCATATTCGGGGGTCCCTCTTTCTTCACCTCCTCATCGGGCCACAACGGATAGGTAAAAGGCGCAAATGTAAGATTGCGGAGGAAGGACGCGATCCAGCCGAGGAGCCCGAGCTGCTTGGGCGATTTCTTGCCGATGAGCTTCGCAACGAGCTCCTCGGCCTTCTTCTTCCATGCGTCACCTGCGGGACGGATAAGGATCTGAATGAGGATAACCTCCCCCTCCTTGAGCTTTGACATCACTTCGGTAACGGCGGCAATGGGATCCAGGCGCTGCTCCTCGACTATCGCCTCGAAGTACGGATACGTGCGAATGGGGTACGCATCCTCGCGCGCGAGGATGAGGTCGAAACCGAAGAGGTCGTAGACCTGGTTCGGGAGCGAGGCCGGCAAAAGGTCCATGTAGTCGTTCTGCGGCTCGTGGATCTCGGCGTCGGGATATTGGGCGTACACAGCGGCTTCGAGAAGATTGCGATATTTCGAGGGCAGCCGTACGTAGAAATAGACGCCGCCGGCATAACCGACGAGCTCGAACGACATCCAGTCCTCCACCTTCCCGTCCCACCATTTCTCCAGGAACTTGATGCCGAAGGAGTAGGTGCCGTGCGCCGCGGCGAAGATCTGCTCCATCGCCTTGGGCGTGGTGAGCACGTTCTTGGGGATCTTGAGCTCGAGGAGCGTCCAGGAAATGGCCTTCACGTATTTGGTCCGAATGTAGAACAGCCACAGGTCGCGGAATATGAAAAAGAGGGCAAGTGGAATGACCACCCACCACACGGCAAGAAAGGTCTGTGCGATGCTTTGGAGAATTTCCGTAAGCGACAGCGTGGGTGCAAAGGGCATAGGGGTCGGAACCGCGCTCCACACTACAATACTACCCTCAAACAAAACCCGAGGATAGCGCGAACCCTTACGCTTCCCGGATGACGTAACCGCCGTCGGGCGTCCGCCCGAATATCTTCTTGTTCTGAAGGTTAAGAAGCACGGTGTTCGGTTTGAAGAAACGCTCCTTAAGGACCGCCGAGAGCACATCCTCCGCGGAACAGGGGCCCTTCGCCTTCAAGACGCGCTTGATGACGTCCTTGGCGGTACCGGGCACGAACCCGAGTTCCTTGAGGCCGTAGATGCCGCGGCCAACGAGCACGAAGCGGCCGTCCTTGATAAGTTCGTTATGCACGGTCGAGGGGTGCGCTACCTTATGATCGAACCGGATCTCGTTGATAAGCCGCGCGATCTCGCGAAAGTGGAGCGGCTTCGTATGCTTCTTCAAGATCAGGTATGCCCGGTCGCGCATCGTCTTCGGGCTTATCTCCGGCCATTCGGTAAGTCCGAAATCGCCGTAGATGTTCGTGCCGAATTGTTTCGAAACAGTGAGGTAATTCAGGCCCACGAAATCCTTGAGCGCGTGAGGTTTGATGGCCTGCGCAAAAAGCTCGTCGAATTTCTTATGCGTAAGAAGGTCTTCCTTGCGGTTCCCTATGTACTTCTTGAACTTTTCAATAAAGTTCGCAGCGGCCTTCCACGCACCGGGGTCGGCGTACCAGAACGCGAAACAGCTCTCATCCTCCGGATGGTAGCGAAGGGCGCCGTGCGCCTCGAGCAGAAAATGAAGCTGCTCCTCGCCCAGGTTG
>CAZUVI010000015.1:2546-11813 GCA_964623795.1 uncultured Candidatus Saccharibacteria bacterium
CCGAGCGCCTGGCGCAGGTCGTTCGCAAAAAAATCCGCCCGGCGCACGCCGCCGACGTTCCCCAGGTGGTTCGCGAGATAAGCGTAGAACTCGCGCCCCGCGCCTCTTCGCACCTTATCGCGAAGCGCGGCGAGGCCCGTAGCTTCGATCTGCCGCACCCGCTCGCGGGTGATGCCATACTGGGCGCCAAGCTCCGCCAGGGTCCTAAAATCCTTGCGGCGCAGGCCAAAGCGCTTTCCGAGCACCTCCTTTTCTCGGGGCTTTAGCCCGGAGAGCAGGGTCGCAATAAGCTTTTCGGTGTTTTCCATCGGCATGACTTTACCACTTTTATCCTGGCGCGTCAATTGCCCCTGCCAGGCGAGCGCCCGGCCGCAAAAGCGTGCCAGATCACCAAGAGGGGGCTCGCCACAAAGATCGAGGAATACGTGCCCAAAATCACGCCTACCAGGATCGCAAGGACGAAGTACGTGAGCGTCGCGGGACCGAAAAGAAGCAGGGCCACAAGCACCAGGACAAGCGTGACAGAGGTATTAATGGACCGCGCCAGCGTCTCATTGATGCTTTTGTTCACCACCTCGGCCAAACCGGCCCCTTCCCGGCCCAGAAGAAGGTTCTCCCGGATGCGGTCGAAGACCACGATCGTGTCATGTACCGAAAAGCCCATAACGACGAGGAGCGCCACGATGAAGTTGGTGTCGGCCTCGACGCCATAGAAGCGGCCAAGATATGCGAAGAGCCCTGCCGGAATAACGACGTCATGGAATAGCGTAACCAGGGTCACGACGCCGTATTTCCAGGAACGGATCGGGCGCGATACCTTCCGGAACGCGAAGGCGATGAAGAGCGAGATGCCGATGAGCACGAAACCAATGCCCCAAAACGCCCTCCTGCGGAGTTCCGCGCCGATCGACGGTCCGATGGACTGGAAACCGAGCTCCTCGGCGCCTCCGAACTTTAGCGTGAGGGCAGCGAGGTCCGCTTGATGTTCTTCCTCCGTAATCGCCCGTATGCGCACGAGGAACGAGCCGTTCTGGTTCTCGCGCGTGATCACCGCATCTTCCATCCCCTGCTCCGCAAGAAATTCCCGGAGCGAGGCCTCGGTCAAGGCGGCGTCCGGGGACGCAACCTGCCACAGCGTGCCGCCGCGGAAGTCGATGCCCTCGCGGAATCCATAGGCGGATATCGCAACCACGCTCGCGAGGACGAGCGCGCCCGAGATGCCGAGGAAAAGCCACTTTTTGCCGATAACGTTGATCATCATTTCTTTACAAAAAGAGCGAGCATCGTCCGGGTGATCGTGATCGCGGAAAACATGCTCACCAGGACGCCCAAAAGAAGCGTAAGGGCGAACCCGCGCACGAAGCTCGAGGTAGCGTAGTAGAGGATGATCGCGGTCAAGATGGTCGAGATGTTTGAGTCGCGGATGGAGGGCCAGGCGCGCCGGAACCCCTCGCTCACGGCGGAGGCGTGCGAGAGTCCCTTGCGGAACTCTTCCTTGGTGCGCTCGAAGATCAGGACGTTCGCGTCGACCGCCATGCCTATCGAAAGAATGAAACCGGCGATGCCCGCGAGCGACATCGTGATGGGGATCGTCTTGAAGAGCGCCGTCGCAAGGATCACGTAGAACACGAGCGCCACCGCCGCAAAGAAGCCGAGCGCGCGGTAATAGAGCAGCATAAAGGCGATGATGAGCAGGGTGCCGATGAGCCCCGCATAGAGAGCGCGCTCGAGCGAAACGCTGCCCAAGGTGGCGGAGACCGTCTGCTGGCTAAGGAGCGTTACCGGCGCCGGAAGCGCGCCCGCGTTCAGGAGATTCGCGAGGTTCTGCGCCTCGGTAAGGTCACCGATGCCGGAAATGACGGCCTGGCCCCCGGAGATCTGCTGCTGGACGGTCGGGGCGGAGCGCAATTCGCCGTCAACAAGGATCGCCAGGGGCTTGCCGACGTTCTCGCCCGTGATCCGTTCGAAGAGCGTTGCGCCCTCGGAGTTGAACTGCAGGGAGATCTCCGGCTGACCCGTGGTCTGGTTGAACGTTACCTGCGCCTTTACGAGATACTGGCCGGTGAGGCCCGACTCCTCGAGGGTCGCCTTTTCCCCTTCTCCGGAAACGGTCCGAAACTCGAGGCGCGCGGTGCGGCCAATCTGGTCTACCGCCTGGGCGACGTCCTTGATGCCCGCGAGCTCGACAACGAGGCGTTGCGAATCGCCTTCTTTTGCGAGAAAGACCTGCGGCTCGGAAACACCGAAGAGGTTCACGCGCCGTTCGAGGACGTCGCGCAGACCGGAGAGAACGGAATCGGCATCGGCCGCTTCAACCTTCGAAAGGTCGATCTCGTAGACCAGATGCGCTCCGCCGACCAGGTCGAGGCCGAGCCGCCACGGACGGACGGATGCGCCCCACCCCTTGGGATACACAAAAACCGCCGAGGCGGCGACGAGAGCGATGATCCCAACGAAGATGAGAACGTTCTTTCCTCGCGGCATACAATGGAATCCATCATAAGAAACGGGAGCGGAAAACGCAACCGGTGCGCCCACCAGGATTCGAACCTGGAACCAACTGCTTAAAAGGCAGCTGCTCTACCATTGAGCTATGGGCGCAGGATATGGAATTTACTTCGATTGTAGCACTTTTTCAAGCACCGGCTGAATGCGGTCCGCGATAAGCTTGTGCCCCCGGGCGTTCGGGTGCACCTGCGGCACCGTTTCCGAAACCAGATATTTTTTGTTGAAGAGGATGCCTGCAAGCGCGTTCGACACGTATCCCGCCACGCGTTCTTCCCTTGCAATGCGCGCGAACTCCTCTTCGAAGGTATCAAGGAACTCCGTTGAAAATCCTACCAGCACAACTTTGACGTGCGCGGCGTGGATGCGTTCGATGATCGTGCGGATGTTCTTGAACGTCGCCGCAATGGGGGTCTCCGTGAATTCGCGGCTCGCCCGCAGGATCTGCGCCTCCGTGCGAAAGCCGTCTTGCCGCATGAGAAGCGGCCAGAGAAAATCATTGCCGCCCAGAAACACGATTACGGCAGTGGCTTTGCGGTCGAGCACGTCTCGGTCAAGACGGGCAAGCACGTCTTCCGTGGTGTCTCCGGGGACGCCGGCGTTCACGATGGGCATCCCCAGGCGCCGCGAGAGAAGCGAAACGAAATTATCCTCGACCGGGATGCCCTGACCGTAGGTGATGCTGTCCCCCAGGGCGACCAGCATGCCGCCCGCCGCGCGCGTGTGCCGCTCATGCTGGCGAAGCAGAAGCGAGAAAAGCGCCGCGCAAAGAAGGCCGAGAACAAGGATCAGCTGCACATCCGGGACCGTCATGAAAGCTCGTTCCGCAACTCCTCGAGCAGCTTCCTCGCTTTTACGCTCAACTTCTTCGGCAATTCCACGTCGAGTTCGAGCACCATATCCCCGCGGCCGCTCCGGCCGAAGTGCGGCATCCCGCGCCCCTTGAGCCGCACGGGCTCCTTGATGCGCGCGCCCGCAGGCACTTCTGCGCGAAGGACATCTCCGTCGATCGCGGTGATCTCGAGCGGCGTGCCGAGAAGGAGGTCGATCGCGCTCACTCTTTTCGTCACCCAAAGGTCGGCATGTACGCGACGGAACACGGAATGCGGTTTCACCCTGATGCGCACATAGAGGTCGCCGTCGCCCGCGCCGCGCTCCCCCGCTTCGCCTTGCCCCGACACTTTAAGCACCTGGCCGTCCTCCACGCCGGGATGGATCGACAGAGCCACTCGGCGCGTGCCGCGGATCCGTCCTCCTCCGGCGCATGCCGCGCAGATCCGTTTGGGGACCTCGCCCGTCCCGTGGCATTTTTCGCACATGCGCACCTGCGAGAAGTTGCCGAAAAACGTGCGCTTTGCCTCGCGGATCTCTCCCCGGCCGGCGCAGGTCGCGCACTTTTCCGTGCCGGCCCGCGCATCATGGCCCAGGCCGCCGCATGCATCGCACCGGACGGGCGCGGCGTAAGAGATCTCCCGCCGTCCGCCCCGGAACGCCTCCTCAAGGGTCACTTCAAGCGCGTATTCGAGGTCCGCGCCGCGATGATACGTGCGACGGCGCTCGCGCCCGCCGAAGAACGATTCGAAGATCTCGCCCAAGTCGCCGAGATCCCCGAAATTCGCCTCAAACCCGCCGAAGCCGCCGGGGATGCCCCCCTCGGGCACGGCACCGAAGCGGTCGTAGGCCGTCCGTTTTTCCCTGTTCGAAAGGATCTGGTAGGCCTCGTTGATCTCCTTGAACTTACCCTCGTTCCCGGTCGGCCGGTCGGGATGATATTGATGCGCGAGCCGGCGGTACGCCTTCTTGATCTCCTCCTCGCCGGCGCTCCGCGGCACGCCCAGAATGTTGTAGTAATCTTTGGGCATGGTGAGAAAACTGCTTGTGTCTGACTACAGGATAATGATCTCTCTGCTGCCTCCCTCGAGCACGATCGTAGCAAAGCCGAGCGCGATCAGGATCTCGTAGATGACAAAACCGACCGCGATCGCCGCCCATACGAAAAAGATGCCGAGACCGCGGATCGCGAAGAAGACGACCGCCCCGACCGCAAGGAGCGCGAGCTGTTTGCCGTTCTCGCCGAGCGCAGCAAGTTTCGCCTGGAGCGATTCGTAGAGCAGGTCAATGATGCGCGCATCCGGCCGGATCGTGATGCCCAAAAATCCGGCCGCCTGCGCTTCGATCTCCGCAGCCGCGCGGTTCAAAAGTTCGCGCTGCGCCGAGGGCGGCAGGATCTCGAAACCGGGGAGCGCCTTTGCCTGATTCGCGGCAAGTTCCGTGACCGCCGCGCGAAACGTGCCGGAAAGCGAAACACCGGGGAGAAACCGCTCCGTAATGCTCGCGCCGGGCAGAACCAGTTGCTCGAAGAGCGGCTTCGAGATCGCAATGCCGCCCGTCTGGGTGCCGAGGTAGTACAGCGTAAGAAAGAGCGAGAGGCCGGTCGCGGCCTTCCCGAGCGTGAGGCGCGAAATGCGGAAAAAACGGATCTTGATCCGGTCTTTGAGCTCGCGGCTCCCCGTAAAATTCCCCCAGATCATCCCGGCGAGCGCCGCTCCGGCGCCCAGAAGGGCGAGGGGCGTGAGAGCGGGGGCGAGGGGGGCGACAAGCGCGATGGCGTAGGCAGCGTCGAGCGCCGCGGCCTTGCTGACCGACTTCACAAAGAAGGTTTGGAGCAGGACGACGACCGCAAGGGCCGTGAGCGCGCCCGAGAGGAACCAGAAGTTCGCGCTTGTCGCGGCATCCGCATAGCGCGCGACGAAAAATCCGGAAGCGGCTGCGGCAACGACCCCCATCACGCCGAGCGCGATGATCTTCGCGAGCGAGCGGTCGACTTCGGCTTCGTTCGTTCGTGAGTGACTAAGCAGATTGCTCTCCATTATCTTCAGGGCTTTTTGCCTCCGGCTCTGCGCCGGATGGCGGCGTAGCTTGAGTATACATCGCCTGTCCGACTTTCTGAAGCGCAGCCGAAAGTTCCTCGACCGCTTTCTTCGTCGCCGCCAGATCCTCTCCATCCTTGACCATCTTCACGTCTTCCACGCGTTTCGTCACTTCGTCCTTAAGATCCGGCGCCGCCTTTTCGCCCGCGTCGCGCAATGTCTTCTCCGCGAGATAGATCGCGCTCTCCGCCTGATTGCGGACATCCGCCGCCTCGCGTTTTGCCGCGTCCTCCGTCGCATGCAGGGCGGCCTCCTTCTTCAGACGTTCAACTTCGTCCTTCGAGAGCGCGGTCGTTGCCTCGATCTTCACCGACTGACTTTTTCCGGTCGCCCTGTCTTTGGCGGACACCGAGAGAATGCCGTTCGCGTCGATGTCGAAGACTACCTCGATCTGCGGCGTGCCGCGCGGAGAAGGCGGGATACCGTCCAAAAGGAACCGCGCCAGCGTTTTATTGTCGGAGGCCATCGGACGCTCCCCCTGAAGAATATGCACCTCCACCGACGGCTGACTGTCCGCCGCCGTCGAGAATATCTGCGTTTTCGAGGTCGGAACGGTGGTGTTCTTCGGGATCATCGGCGTCGCTACGCTGCCCAGCGTTTCGATGCTCAAGGTGAGCGGCGTGACGTCGAGGAGCAAGATGTCCTTCACGTCTCCCTGCAAGATGCCCGCCTGCACCGCAGCGCCGACCGCCACTACTTCGTCGGGATTAATGTCCTTGTGCGGCTCCCTGCCGAAGAGTTTTTTCACGGCTTCCTGGATGGCGGGCATGCGCGTCTGACCGCCCACCAGGATCACCTCATCGATGTCCTCGAGTTTGAAACCGGCGCCTTTGGGGGATGGAGCCGTGACGACCTCCTTCGTGATGGCGATCGAACGCTCGATCTCGGCGCGCACAAGCTCCTCGAGCTTCGCGCGCGTGAGTTTCATGAGGAAGTGCTTGGGTCCGGAGGCGTCGGAGCTGATGTAGGGCAGGTTCACCTCCGTTTCAACCGCGGTCGAAAGTTCGTGTTTGGCGCGCTCGGTCGCCTCCCGCAGACGCTGGAGCGCGAGCGGGTCCTTTGCGATATCCACCCCTTCCCGTTTCTTATACTCGGCTACGAGATGCTCGATGATCTTTTTGTCGAAATCGTCGCCGCCCAGGTGCGTGTCGCCGCCGGTCGCCTTCACCTCGACCGTGTCATCAGCGATATCGAGCACGGACACGTCGAACGTGCCCCCGCCGAAGTCGTAGACCACGATCTGCTCGTTCTTTTTCTTGTTCAGGCCGTACGCCAGGGCCGCCGCCGTCGGCTCGTTTAAGATACGGCGCACCTTGAGCCCGGCGATCTCGCCGGCGTTCTTGGTCGCCTGCCGCTGGCTGTCGTCGAAATACGCGGGGACGGTGATCACCGCCTCCTCGATCGTCTCTCCGAGCTTCGCTTCCGCGTCCGCCTTGAGTTTCGCCAAGACCATCGCCGATATCTCCTCCGGCGTGTACCAGCGGTCGCCCATCTCGATCTCCACGCCGCCTGCCGCCGAAGCGCGGATCGCGTACGGCAGCCATGCCTTGTCGTGCTGAACCTCCTGGTCGGAGAACTTCCGCCCGATAAGGCGTTTTACCGAAGAGATGGTGTTCTTGGGATTGGTAACCGCCTGGCGCTTCGCCAAGAGCCCCACCGCGCGCTCATTCGACTTCGAAAGCGCGACGATCGAAGGGATGGTGCGATTGCCTTCCGCATTCTCTATCACGCGGGGCTCGCCGCCTTCCGCGACCGCCATTGCCGAGTTCGTCGTTCCAAGATCGATGCCGAGAATTTTTGCCATAGTTGAAGTGTTGATTAGTGATTATTGCTTTGCTCTTTAGAAATATTGACCTTTGCCGCGCGGATGACCCTGCCGGAGAGAAGATAGCCGCATTCCAGCTCCTCCGCGACCGCGCCGGGAGGGGCTTCCGCGGGCGCTTCCCCCATCGCTTCGTGCCGCGCGGGGTCGAACGCATCCCCGGGCCGCACCTCCATTCGTTCGAGACCGCGCCGTTTCATCATCTCCTCGAGCTGGCTCTGTATCCGCCGCATTCCCGAGGCCGCTTCCTTCTCACCCGCGGCCTCAAGCGCCGCACTGCCGCGATCCAAGCTGTCCAAAACCGCGATCACGTCCCGCACGACATCCACGTTCCCGAACTTGATGACCTCTTCGAGGCGCTTGAACTCCTCGTTCTTGTAGTTCGCGAAATCCGCCTTGGCGCGACGCCAGCCGTTCAGGTACTCGTCGCGCTCCCGCTCGCACAATAAGAGTTTCTCCGTAAGTTCGGCGAGCGCTTCATCCACCGCTTCCTGCGGGATCCCGCTAGAGGCAGTGACCGGCGGGACGGACGGGGCGGGCGCGTGCGGTTGTTCTTTGTTATCCATGAAAGATGGCGGTATGCAGCAGCTTGAACAGCGAAAGATTGCGCTGATAGTCCATCCGCTTCGGCCCCAGCGCCACGAAGAAGAAGGTTCCGCCTTCGCCGTCGCGGTATTCGTCCACGATGACAGCCAGATGCTCGCTTGCCGTGAGCGGGCTCCGCTTGCCGATGAAGACGCGCGGCAAGGCATCCTCGTTCAAAAATCGTACGGAGCGTTCCATGAGTTCCGCGCACCGCTCGCCAAGCCGTTCGATGTCGCGCGCGACCTCGGTGAGTTCGCGGTGACCCGTCGCGGTGAGCTGTTCGAAGAGATCGTCGAGGCCGCTCTGATAGAGATCCCCGCTCTCCGGGTCGTACCCCACGCCCATGAGGCGCAGGCGGCGCGAAGCGTCGCGGACGAACTTCCGGTGGGCTCCCTCGAGAAATTCTTCCGCGAGGGAGCGGTCCCCGCTCTTGAATCCGTCCGCGGCGGGAAGCGCCATGATGACGCGCTCAACAAAGAGCTCGTAGCCCTTGTCCGTCGGAACGCGCCCGCCGGAGGTGTGGAGCTGGTCAAGGTAGCCGTCCCGCGTAAGGCTGCTCAACTCGGCACGGATCGTCGCGGGGCTCACGCCGAAGAGGCCCCGCTTCGCGAGCTCCAGAGAACTCACCGGCCGGCCAAAGCGAATGAACTCCCGTACCGCCGCCTCGAGGATCTGTGTGGAGCGTTCCCGCATATGAGACAAGTTCCCAGCAATTCTAAGAAGCTGGCACTCTCAAGTCAAGAGTGCTAATCCTTGCGCATACACATCCTATCCCCTCATCTAAGTTCCCCCGCCTCTTGTTTCTACGTATAATCAAGACATGACGATGCCGCAAGCGATAGCGTGAGTGCGCGCTGGGCATCGCATAAAAATCCTTATTTTCATGACCATCATCAAAGGAAAAACGACCTGGGTGGACGTCCAGAAACCGAACAAAAAGGATATCGAGTATCTGCGGAAGACCTACAAGTTCCACCCCATCATCCTCGACGAGCTGCTCCAGCCCTCCGCGCGCGCCCGCGTGGAGCGCTACGACAACTACCTGTTCATGGTCTACCACCTGCCGGTCTACGACCATGCTCAGAAGACCTCCCGCCGCGCCGAGATCGACGTGCTTATCACCCGGGACACGCTCATCACCGTCCACTATGAGAACCTGGAACCGATCGAGAGCTTGAGCCGCGCTATCCACAACAATCCGCACTTCAAGGAGCGGGTGCTCAGCGAAGACAGCGCGCGGGTGCTGTATTATCTCATCCAGGAGATCATCAACTTCTCGCTCCGCCAGCTGCGCCACGTGCAGGACAAAGTGGAAGCCATCGGCAAAAACCTGTTCAAGGGCCAAGAGAGCGAACTTTTGGAGCGCACCTCGTACGTGAAACGCGACATCCTGGAATACCGCATCATCGCGCGGCCGCAGGAGAC
>CAZUVI010000016.1:0-1597 GCA_964623795.1 uncultured Candidatus Saccharibacteria bacterium
GCCTTCCACAAGGTTTCGTAGAATGACTGTGATTCATTTATGGTACCACCTTCCCGCCCCCACGGCAACGAACAAAAAAAGTCAGGGAATATGGGCTTAAACGCCGCACAGGAGGAAGCCGTACGGCACGGGGAAGGGCCCCTCCTTATCGCCGCCGGCGCCGGTTCCGGAAAGACCAAGACGCTCACGAGCCGCCTCGCGGCGCTTCTCCGGCAGGGCGTGCCCGGGGAGGAGATAGTCGCCATCACCTTCACGAACAAAGCCGCCGATGAGATGCGCGAGCGAGTTGCCGACCGTCGTCCTTTTATCGGCACCTTCCACTCCCTCGGAGCACGGATCCTAAGAAGTCACGCCTCCGCGTTCGGCCGGACTGCCGGTTACAGCATCTACGACGCCGATGACGCCCTAAAGGTGGTGAAGCAGCTCGTCAAGGACCATCCCGCGGCGCTCGCCAAAGAACTGGGACCGGCGCCGCTCGGTAGGGAGTTCGGAACCCTCAAGAACGAGTACCTCGCCCCCGGTCTGCCGGCAGGCAGGCGCCCGACATTCCTCCGCCGGGACGCGGACGAACCGGAGGTCGATCCCGAACTTCTCGCGCTCTTTCTCGCCTACGAGGAGCGGCTCCGCGCGCAGAACGCCTTCGACTTCGACGACCTTATCCAAAAGCCGGTCCGTCTTTTTCTCGAACATCCGGACGTGCGCGCGCGCTACGAAAAACGCTTCCGACACGTGCTCGTGGACGAATACCAGGACATCAACACCGCGCAATACGCCTTCGTTCGTCTGCTTTCCGAACACCACGGGAACATCTGCGTGGTGGGGGACGACAACCAGGCCATCTACTCGTTCCGCGGCGCGGATTTCCGCAATTTCCTGAACTTCGAACGCGACTTCCCGAACGCGCGCGTCGTGCTCCTCGAAGAGAATTACCGCTCGACGGCGAACATCATCCGCGCCGCCTCGTCCGTGGTGAGCAACAACACCCTCCAGAAGCCGAAGCGCCTTTGGACCAAGAATCCCGAAGGCGTTCTCGTCCGCGTCGTTGAAACTTCGGGACCCGAAGAAGAGGCGGAAACAATAGCCGAGTTCGCGGCGAAGGACCCCGGGAACACCGCCATTCTCTACCGCACCAACGCCCAGTCGCGGGCGATCGAGCAGGAGCTCCTCGCGGAAGGGGTCCCCTACGTCATCTTTGGTGGCTTGCGCTTCTATGACCGGAAAGAGGTCAAAGACCTCGTCGCCGCCCTGCGCTATGCGCGAAATCCCCGGGACGCGGTGGCAGAGGAGCGGCTCGACAAGGCCTTTTTGAAAAGCGACTTCCGCCTCCTCCGTGACGAGCTTCCGGCCCTTGCTGGGCGGGCCGCCCCTCACGACAAGCCCGCCCCCGCCGAGCTTCTGGGCTTTATTTTGAAAGAGACGGCCTACCTCGCGTCGCTTCGCAAGCATTTTCGGAACGCGGAGGAGCGTATCCTGAACGTCCGCGAACTCCTCGCTTCAGCCGCCGGATCTGACTCGCTGGACGATTTTCTCGAGCGCGTCTCGCTTCTTGAGGGCGGCCCGGGACGGACACGGGACCGCCGCGGCGCCGTGCGCATTA
>CAZUVI010000016.1:1634-9039 GCA_964623795.1 uncultured Candidatus Saccharibacteria bacterium
TCGCCGGCGCCGCCGAGGGGCTCCTGCCGCATCAGATGTCCTTGGGCACGCCCGCCGAGATCGAAGAGGAGCGCCGCCTGATGTACGTCGCGATGACGCGGGCGAAACAAGAGCTCGCCCTCACGTTCCACGGCGTCGGTTCGCGTTTTCTCTATGAGATCCCGCAGGAACTCGTGGAGTTCATGAGTACGGTGAACCCCACCCATGCGTTCGAAGACGACGAAGAACGCTACATACTTCGGGAGTAGCAGTGGATGCCCCGGAAGGGGAGCGTTTGTTGCTACCCGCAGCCGCAGATACCGGTTGCCTGATCGTAGATAGCGGGGCGGCCGGAACAGACAGCGTTCAGGCAGCCGACCGGCACGCCGTTGATGGTGCAGTTGCAACAGACCGCTTCAACATTTGAACCCGCTTCCGGGCTGCCCGCACCCGACTGGGAACAGTCGCTCTGGGCTCTCGCGCGCGGCACGAACAGTCCGGCGACGATATCCCCCAAACCGCCCCCCTCTCCTATCCTTTCGTAGAAGGGCTCCCAAAAGGCGATAACCTTATAGTTGCTCGATTGGACGCTGTAACGGAGATAGTTCGCCTCCTCCCGATGAAGCTCCTGCACCACCTCCAATCCATACTCGAACCGCGTCCGGTCTTCCGGCGCCATAATGCCCTTAAGCACGATGTAGTCGAACACTTTGTCGCGCCAAAAGGCGATGACTTTTGTCTCCGCGTCGAATATTTGCTTCTCGTTCGGCCCCAACCTCCCGTCCCCGATCATTAAGTCCTCGATCGTGCTCAAATACTCCAGGTAATACGGCGGGTGCAGGATCGCAAAGACCTCCTCATCCGAGAGTACGCGCGTTGGCGAAAGCCGGGGACGGACCACGAGCGGCCCTGTGACCGTAAGCCCTTCGGCCTCCTCGTCGCGGAGCGTGGAAGTCGAGAACGGAAGCGCGTCCTCGGCTAGCGGGACGAGCGCACTGAGATCAAGTTCGGAAATACGCCGAAGAGGTTCCGGACCGCCAAACAGCGTCGAAGCGGACGGGCGCGGCGGCTCCGGATTCTGCGCGACGCGCGTGGAGAGTGCTCCATCGGCGTTCTCCGGAACGTAGCGCACAGCCATGCCAAGAACCGCAACCAAGAGAAGCGCAAGCAACGGCGCGCCTATTTTTTTGCCGGACGAGTCCATCGCTTTCAGTATACACTAACAGTATGCCTCCGCGGCTCGGCCAACATTTTCTTACGAACCCCGCGCCTGTCCGGATCGCGCTCGAGGCGCTTGCCGTAGAAAGGGGCGACACCGTGATCGAGATCGGTCCGGGGAACGGCGCGCTCACGTTCCCGCTCCGCGAAGCCGCGCGGCGCGCGGGAGCGAATCTCACGCTCATCGAGCGCGACAACAACCTTGCCACGGAGCTCCGGGCGCGTCTCTGCGACTCGGAGGTGAAGGTCATCGAAGGTGATGCTGTCCTCAAACTGCCCGAGCTCCTCGCGCACGAGAGGAACCGCGTCAAGATCGTAGGGAACATACCGTTCTACATCACCGGAAAACTCCTGCGCATCTTGAGCGAGGCGCCGCGGCCCCCGGAGCGGACCGTGCTTATGGTTCAAAAAGAGGTTGCGCAACGCATCGTCGCCCGGCCGCCGAAATTCAACCTCCTTGCCGCCGCCGTCCAGTTTTGGGCGGAGCCGAAGATCATCGCGGTCATCCCTTCGCGCGATTTCAAGCCGCCGCCGAAGGTCGAGTCCGCCCTTCTCCTCCTTGAGGGGCGGGCGAACATCCCCGGGGACAAGGAGCGCTACGAACACGCCCTGAGGATGGCGTTCCGACAGCCCAGGAAAACATTGCTTAACAATCTGCTCTCAGGGACCGGGAAGCCCCGCGGAGAGATCGAGCGCATCCTCCACGCTCTCAAAATCCCGCCGCAAAGCCGCCCGCAAGACCTTTCCGTGGAAGACATTATGCACATCGCAGGCGAGCTTTAGATGTCGCTTGCCGTAGCCTCCTGGGATATACTTAAGGCGTGAGAATCGGCGTAAAAAAGATCATCGCTGTTGTCTTACTTGCGTCCACGGCAACCGCGACGGGAGCGCTCATTCGATTCGGCAACGAGCAGGAAACTCGATCGGCGGCTTTGTTAGAGCAGGCCGGGTTGGCGCAGTATGGAACAGCTTCTCCACGCTACGAACAGCCGTCTTCCGCGGGGCGCGCCGACCGACAACAGCCGGTCAAGAACCAGACAGAGCTTCTGGCACGATCGCTTGCCGAAGAGATCGTAAAGCACAATAAGAACGGACCGGAGGTCATCAACGATGCAACCTTCATCACCGTTCCGACCGAAGAGGCGCTGAACCGCATTATTGACGAGCGGGTCGCGCAGTTCGATCCCGCGTCGCTCGTCGCGGCCGTGCCCGACAAAGACCTCAAGACCGTCGCGGGCCGGAACACCGCGGCGCTTCAACGCTATCTCGACGCGTCGCTCACGAGCGTTCGCGACACGCTTCAGAAAATCACGTTGCCCCAAAACGGCTTCTCCGAGGAAGACGTAAAAAAACTTGCGGAGGCGTACGGGGAGATCGTCGCGCGCCTTGCCGCGCTTCCCGTCCCCGAGGATCTCGCACAATTCCATAAACAGGAGCTGGAGCTGTTTTTGACGCAGAAAAATTTTCTTGACGCTATCTTGGGATACCAAGAGGACCCGCTCGGTACCGTTGTCGTTGCCAAGTACGGCGACTTTTACATACAACAGGTTGAGCGCGACCTGTCAAAGATCCAGAACGAACTTACTGAATTCTCGAACAAGAAACTCTCTCTCTATCGCCCCGCTGACGCGCAAAGCATCGCGGAAAAAATACTGCTCATCCGGCGCGCCTACGCGGTCGTTCCGACCATAGACAACAAAGCTATCCTGACCGCCGTTGCGAATACCATTAAGGAGATAGTCTCGCAGGTTGCGGAGTGGGCGAAGGACGCCGCGCGCTGGGCGGCGGACAAAGCGTGGATCATGGCCGTGGAGGTGCTCAAAAAGCGGCTCCTCGACATGCTGGTGGACCAGATCGTCCAGTGGGTCCAGGGCGGCGGCAGTCCCAAGTTCATTACGGATTGGAAAGCGTTTTTGAGCGACGCGTTTAACGCCGGCGTCGGCGATATCGTAAAGCAGCTCGGCCTCGGCTTCCTCTGCTCGCCCTTCAACCTCCAGGTCAATCTTGCCTTCTCGCCGATCCCAAAGTTTTCCCAGCGCGTAACGTGTACGCTCGACAAGATCGTAGGCAATATCAACAACTTCTACAGCGACTTCCGGAACGGCGGCTGGATCGCGTATCAGACGCAGTGGCAACCGGCCAACAACTACTATGGCGCCTTGCTTATGGCCTACGATGAGGCGCTCATAGAAGGCGCGCGGCAAAAAGAGGCGGCAAAGAACGAGGGCGTCGCGAACCAAGGCTTCCTTTCCACGAAGCGCTGCGTACAGCCGGAGTACGACGAGCTCACGGGCGAGCCGACGGGCGGTTGTTCCCGCTACGAGATCACAACGCCCGGCAAGACGATCGGCGACACGCTCTCCAAGGCGGTCGGCTCCGACATCGACTATATCGTGAACTCCCGGGACCTCTCCGCGTATGTTGCGGCGATCTCAAACGCGATCTATAACCGGCTCGTCCGCGGGGCCGTGGGCGGCATCACGGCGCTCACGACGCCCTCTGCGCCAAGCGGCGGCTACATTCCCGGCGGCGTGGGCGGTCCCTGCGCCGGGCTTGCCGGGTCGGCTCTACAGGGATGTCTTGACTACCAAAAATCGATACAAACCCTAGGCGCCCAAACGATATCCTTGTTCGACGCCCTTAAGCTGACCCTCGACGCGGACGAAGGCACAAAAACCTTTAAGGAAGAAACGCTGCTTACAACCCAGCTCACCGTGAGCCGCCTTCAGCAGCTCAAGACCTGCGATTCCTCGCTCCAGGGGCTCGACCAGCAGATAACCGCCTATCAGAACAAAGCCACGGTCGTGGCGAATGAGATCGCGGATCTTGATCAGAAGATCTCCGACATGGAGCAGTTCATCCTCCGCGTAGAGAGCATTCCCAAAAACCGGCTCGACCTCCTCTCGGAAGCCGGCGTGGAAGCCCAGGCATTCGGCGACCCGGTTATCGCCATAACGAACAAAGATGACGCCGAAGCGGAGAAAAATGCCGCCGAGACAACCCTTGTAAGCACCACCTCCCAGCTCCAGGCGTGCCTGGCTAACCAAGCGCTCCTCCAACAACAGCAACAACAGCAACAACAGCAACAACAGCAACAACCCGAGCAACAGGGAGGATTCTAATCCGATGCTAAACGGCGCTAAAAACAAAAAAGCGGTTTGGAGCGGCGTGGCCACCCTTATCGTGACAGTCCTTGCCCTGGGCATTGCACCAACTGCTCACGCGGCAAACCCTGTTGCAGAGGTTATCAAACTCGCCGGCAACATCATTGGCGGCGCAACGACATTGCTACCCTCCATAGCGCTTGGGGTGGTCCTTTATTTTCTTGGCGTCATCGGCTCGACCTTGGTCTGGGTCGCGGGATGGGTCATCAGCTTCGGGGTCGAGCTTAACACCAACATCCTTTCCGCGAATAACGCGGCCCTGCGCGTCGGCTGGAGCATCAGCCGCGACCTCGCGAACCTCGGCTTCGTGCTTGCGATCATCTTCATCGCCTTTCTCACCATTCTCCGCTCTGCCGGCTACGATACGAAGCAGATGCTCACGCGCCTCATCATCGCCGCCCTGCTCGTGAACTTCAGCTTGGTCATCGCGGGCGCATTCATCGACTTCGCGGGCGTCATCAGCGGCTTCTTCCTCTCCAAGATAAGCGACTCGGGAGGAATAGGCCTGTCCAGCCAAATTACGGCGGGATTCGCGCCCCAGGCCTTTCTCCAAACAGACACGAGTGTTTTAGATAAAGTGAAGGCCGGGTTTAGTGCTCTAACATTCCCGGGGCAGATGGGCTTCCTTGCCGGCTTGGGGTTTGCGACATTTCTCACCTTCATCGTCGCGCTCACGCTTTTGACGCTCGCGGCGATGTTTTTGGCGCGCTTCGTAATTTTAACCCTGCTCCTTGCCGTCGCGCCGCTCGCGTGGCTCTTGTGGATTTGGCCCGGTCTCGAACAGCATTGGAAGACGTGGTGGAGCGAGTTCATGCGATGGGTCTTCTTCATGCCATCCGCAACCTTCTTCCTCTATCTCGCCCTCACCATCGCCCTGAAGCGCGGAGAGTACATCGGCGCGCTCGCCGACGCCGTTAAGGCCGGAGCGGCTCCCGAGAACGTTACGATCGTCGCGAACCTTCCTTCGCAGTTCGGACAGGCCGCGGCGGTCATCGGCCTCGCCATCGGCGGACTCATACTTTCCTACAAAGTCGGCGGTTTTGCGAGCGCAGCCGCTTCCATGACGGGAGGGTGGGTCGCGAAAAAAGGACAGGAGTTCGGCAAGCGACGCGGTATTCAGCTCGGTACCGCCCCGCTCCGGATGCAGGCGCTCCGCGACCGCATGAATGCCTGGTCAAAAGGGGAGAACCTCAAGGGCGAGAAGCTTTCGGGGGCAGGACTCGCCATCCGCTCCACGCTTGCACGGCCGATCCAGTGGGCCCAGCAGCAGGGCGGAGGGGTCGTTGAAGAATACAAGCAAGGCCTTAAGGGAAGGTCGCCCGCGCAGGTCGCCTTGCGGTACGCCTCTGCCTCGGGAGCAGAGAGAGCGGCCATCATCGACCAGCTCGCTTCGAGCAGCGATCTGGACAAGCTGCCCTCGGTAGACATGGACCTCTATAAGCGTTACGGCTTTGACCCCAAGAACGTTACCAAGCGCAATCCTCTCTTGAACGACAAGGTCCTCGAGGCCATTCAGAAGCGCGACTTCGCGGCATTCGATAAGGAAATGGCAACAGTGCTCGGCTCCATGGAAAGCTCAAAGTGGGGAGAGGCGCAATGGGACGACGTGCTGAGCAAGGGCATCAACACCGGCGTGTCGGCGGACGAGTGGAAGGCGGCATTCCGCCCCCGCGTCATCAACACTATGGTCCGCAAAGGCAGCTCGACCATGAAGAACGAGTTCTCGCAGGTCATGCGCAAGCACAACCCGGCGGAGCAGCGAGAACTCAAAGCCGAGATCGAGAAACTTGGAGAGGCCAACATCAACACTCAGGTTTACGACTACCTGCAGCACAACCTCGGACAGGACCTCATCTCCGGAGTCATATCGGGCGGAGCCGCAGGAGGTAAGGCCGCAGCAGCCGGAGCAGGAGAAGCGAAAGAGAAGAAACCCCTTCTTTTCGACGCCTCCGGGAGGCCCGTAACATGAACCGATGATCGCCATCGCGCAAAAACAAGTTGACGAGAAGTTCGACGCGCTTCCGGAAGCCCTTAAAGACGCGCTCTTCTCCGTTTACAACGCGGAAGAGATCAGGCGCATCGGGACATCGCAGTTCCTGAGCC
Source organism: uncultured Candidatus Saccharibacteria bacterium (assembly GCA_964623795.1). Taxonomy (GTDB): domain Bacteria; phylum Patescibacteriota; class Minisyncoccia; order UBA6257; family CAYSDW01; genus CAYSDW01. The sequence continues at coordinate 8,099 of CAZUVI010000016.1, forward strand.
CCGAGAGGATCTCGCTCCTCGCGCGCATCACCGGCCGCGTCATCATGGGGTTCATTCACGAGGACGACTTCGTAAAGGCGGTGAAGGACGACCTCGGACTGCCGGCCGAGACCGCCGGCCTCATCGCGCGGGAGATCGACCGCAAGATCCTCTTCCCGCTCAAAGACGACATCAGGAAGGTTTACGAGCCGCTTGGCGAAGAGCGGACTGCGGCGGCGCTGCCGCCCGTCGAGCCCTCCGAAAGCGCAAGCGACAGCGTGAGTTCAGCGCGCACAGCAGTTCCCTTGGCGGAGACCGAACCGAAAGAACAACCCGTCCCGATACGGAAGGAAGGTGCCAGCGCGGCAGGTCCGGTCCCGGTGTCGCTCGAGACGCTTCGTATGGCGCCAGAACCGGCGCAGGCAAAAATCCATCCGTTCGCACTCGGCGAAATGCCGGTGAGGCCTGCTGTTCCCGCCGTTTCTGCTCCGGCTGCTCTCGCAGCAAAACCAGCGACGGAAGCCGTCACCGCCTCCGGCGGGACCCCGCCACAGGCGGTGGCTCCTGCGCCTTTTATGCTCCACAAAGAGGAGACATTCGCGCCGATCATGGAGTCGAAGCAGGTCCAGATCCAGCGCGAGGCGGCACCGCGGCCCGAGGCAGGAAAAGCAACTGCGGTGCGTCTTGAGATGACCGGCATGGAGGAGCAGAAGAAAAAAGAGCCGGTGGTCGCAAAAACGGAGGTGCCGCGCGAGCGCGTGGTCCACTACAGCGCCTTCCGCACGCCCATAAATCCGTTCGGTGGAGAAGCTCCTCAAGCCGCCGTCCCCGCGCCTGCCCTTCCGAAGCCCAGCGAAGGAGGGCCAAAAACCGTAACGCAACCGCAGGCCGTACCTCCGCCAAAACCTGCCCCTGCACCAAAGGAAAAAGAAGAAGTCATCGACCTCTCCACGTTCCAGCGC
>CAZUVI010000016.1:9139-11262 GCA_964623795.1 uncultured Candidatus Saccharibacteria bacterium
TTCCAGGTCCCTCAATTCATCGAAACCGAGGATAAGATCGTGGGGCCGCTCACGCTTCGACAGTTCCTCTATCTCGCGGGAGCGGGCGGCATTGCGTTCTTTTTCTTTTTCTTCATACAAACGTGGCTCTGGGTTGTCGCGACCGTTTTTCTGGGCGTGATCGGCGCGGCGCTCGCCTTCTTAAGGATCAATGGCCGCCCTTTGCCGGTGCTGCTTCGCGCCGCTCTCGCCTATTACTGGAAGCCACGCCTCTTCCTCTGGCAGCGCGAGAAGGGGATGGCGAAAACAGAGTTGCCCGAGCTCGAGTCGGAAAAGAGGCCGAAAACGACGCTTGGAGAGCGACTCGCCTCGCTCACGCTCCGGCGAAGCGGGCTGGCGGTGGGCGACAAGCTTAAGGGACTTCTGGAAAAGCTCCAGACAAGCAGGACCCCTATCCCGAAGCGAGAAAGCGTAAGCCACCGCCTCTGGCGGGCCACCGCCAAGAGCGGGGTCCCGCAGGATGCGGTGAGTCCCGCAGAAAGCGGTGATGCGCGCGCACCAATAACGCCGCGTTCCCTCGCGCCGGAGGCCAAGAAGGAGCGCCTCGAAACGCTCCGCACGATCACGGGCGCGCCGCAGGTCGCGAAACGCGTGGACTATAGATAGGGTTTACGGGTTACAATAGAAAGAATGGCAGAAACGCAAGCAATTCCTTCGCAAGCCCTCATTGATATCGCCACCATCGAGGACGATGTCATCATCCTGAAGAACGGCGGCATCCGCCAGATCCTTATTGTCTCGGGCATCAACTTCGACCTCAAATCGGAGGACGAGCAGAATCTTATCTTGTACTCGTATCAGAACTTCCTGAATTCGCTCGACTTTTCCTTTCAGTGCGTCGTCCACTCGCGCAAGCTCAATATCGAGAGCTATCTCCGCACGCTCGACGAACTCGCGGAGAAGGAGGAAAACGAGCTTTTGAAGAACCAGGTGACGGAATATCAGGCCTTCGTCCGGGAGTTCGTGGAGCAGAACGCGATCATGACCAAGACCTTCTTTGCCGTGGTTCCCTACGAGCGCTCCGCCCTGCCGACCAAAAAAGGGATGCTCGCCTTCCTGCCGTTCGGGAAAAAACAGGAGGAGCCAGCCCGGCCGCAGACCAACGAAGAGCTCGCGCATGATATCCGCCAGCTTCGCCAGCGAACGGAGCAGGTCGTCGCCGGCCTGCAGTCCATCGGCCTTCGCGCCGTTCCCTTGAATAACGAGGAGCTTATTGAGCTGTTCTACAACCTGTACAATCCCGAAGCGGTCGAAAAGAAGGGGCTCACGATCGCACAATCAAATGGCGCACAGTAGCTTTAAAGAAATAAAGGATGTGCTCGCACCGCCTGCGGCGGAGGTGGGTTCCAACTTCCTGAAACTCGGCAACAAGTACGTGAAGGCGCTTTTCGTCTTCACCTACCCGCGTTTCCTCTCGAGCGGCTGGTTCACCGCGATCATCAATATGCCGAACCTGCTCGACATTTCGATCTTCATTCATCCGGTGGATACCGCGATCGCGCTCCGCAACTTGAGAAAAAAGGCGGCGCAGGTCCAGGCGCAGATCTCGGAACAGGAGGAAAAGGGGATGGTGCGCGATCCCGTGCTCGAGACCGCCTTCCAGGACATCGAGACGCTCCGGGACGCGCTCCAGCAGGCGCGCGAGAAACTCTATAACGCAGGACTCTACATCACCGTTTATGGCGACACGCCAGAAGAGGTAAAAAAACTCGAAGAGGAGATATCGACCAATCTCGAGGGCAAGCTCGTCTACGCGAAGCCGGCCATCTTCCAGCAGCTCGAAGGCTTCGCGTCGGTTCTCCCGCTCGGTCTTGATAAGCTCTCCATCAACTCGCCCCTCAACTCGGGACCGATCTCCTCGTTCTTCCCGTTCGTTTCTGCCGACCTCACGTCGGACAAGGGCATCCTCTACGGCATCAACGCCCACAACAACTCGCTCGTCATCTTCGACCGCTTCTCGCTTGAGAACGCGAACGTGGTGATCTTCGCGAAGTCCGGCGCCGGAAAATCGTACGCAGCAAAACTCGAGATCATCCGCTCACTCATGTTCGGGGTCGACGTCCTGGTCATCGACCCCGAGAACG
>CAZUVI010000017.1:0-10337 GCA_964623795.1 uncultured Candidatus Saccharibacteria bacterium
TTATACAGCCGCTCATAGTTCTCTGTTGCCGCCCGGCTTCGCTTTGCTTCGGGGCTCAAATAGGTGGTCCACGCCCAGTAACCTGCTGCCGCGATCAAAATTATCGCCAAAAAGGCGACGACAAATTTCCACAACTTCCTTTTCGGAGCAGGGGACTGGCCGGCAAGAGCAGGGGGAATGGGTTGCGGTGCCTCTTGGGGCATAAAATTATTCAGAAGTTTACTGGACGAGCAAAACGACGTCAAGCAATGGCGCGCGTCTACGGCCACGTTTTTCTTTCTGCTTTTTGGTGTTTTGTTTTCCTATTTCCCCTAATTGTCCTTTCTGCACGATCGCGTAGAAATGACAATTAGGAAAAATGAAGGATATAGAAATACGGCAACGCATGTCGCACTTTGTCTTGTTGCCGCATTGCCGATTTGTACTGCTACAGTTACAAGATGGTGCCTCGTTTTGCCACGGCGAAGATATGCACGTAACTTTCGAGGCCAAGCGCATTAAGGTCTTCCATGAACCCCACAGGCAACTTTTGTTCCCCGATCCAGACGCTCTTTTGCAGCATCGAAAACCCGAGGCCCGCGATAGTGTTCCGGAGCCATTGCCGCTTTGCCTTATGCAATTCTGGGATGTCGAAGATAACGATCTTTAGGTAATCCTTTTCGGCGGTGGGAGCAAATTGCGGCAGTCGCTTCCCCCGGTGCGCGGCAAGCCATGCCTTGCCTTTTGCGGTGATGCTCCAAGCGCCGCTGTGTCTTTTGCTTTGCTCCACGAGGCCTTCTCGCCGGAGCTTCGAGAGGGTGTTGGCGAAGCTCATTTTCGCCTTTGTATCTACGCGATGCGCTGATACGCCATGCAGCATCATCCGCCGTGCATTGCGATACGATGCGGCATATCCCGTGAAGAACACTTCTCGCGTTATCGTCCCTGCATCAGCGAGTGTTTCCAGCACCATTTCCTTGAGAAAGTGGTTTTGCATCGTCCTACCTTTATATTGTCATTTTTACACGACCGCGTAATAAGGACAATAATGGGGACAAGCAGGAGCGGGGCGGCTTGCGTGACGGGAGAACTCCTTGTAGTATTGCAGGCAACATGTTTGGAACACCGGAGACACAGAAGGCATACGAGTTGAGCTACGCCACGTTCCGCGTTGCCGCGTTGGTGCGGAAGCCGGACCTCAAGGAGCGGCTGGAGCGGCAGGCGGCCATTATATTGGAGCGCGCGGCGAGCGGCGACCTCGCGATCGGGGAGCCCCTCGAGACCCTGCGGGCCCTCATTATGCTCTCCGAGGGGATAGGGGAGATACGCTATGTGAACGCCAAGGTGCTCCTCCGGGAGCTCGGGAACCTGGAGCGGATAGTCAAAGCGGCGGCCCCTCCTTCGCCTGGCTACGGAGGGCAGGTGGAGGAGTTCGACATCGAGAGGATGTTCTCGACGACCGCGACGGGGAAGGCGGGCGTGGAGGATTCCATCCGGCGCATCCAGGAACGGAGGGGGGCGGAGATCGAGGAGGCCGCGCGGCACGCTCCTAAGGTGGACAGCGTCGTGCCGACAAATGCGGTAACGAATCCGGCAAAACCAGAAACTCGGCAAAACGGCAATGGTTCGGCAAAGCTCACCACAAGTGGAAACGGCAATGGTTCGGCAAGCTCACCACAAGGCGGGAATGGTAATGGGAATGGCGAGGCAAGGGCATCGGCTATTTATGCAAAGATTCAACGCGGCAACGCTTCGATAAAAGACCTTCTTGCCGAGTTCAACGGGGTAAGCGAGCGTACGCTCCGCTACGACCTTCAGCGCCTTGTGGAGCAGGGGAGGATAGAGCGGGTGGGGAGCGGCGGACCCGGCACCTACTACCGCCTGCCTGCCGCCGCTCCTCTTCTTGTCACCCCCTCCCAGCCCCTGATCTCCGAAACGACCCTCCACTAAAAAGAGGGTCGTTTTATGGCGTAACTTTATCCCCCCGGCCCCGTTCTCCTTTATGTAGTAAATAGAACGGTTTTACTTGTCCACAGCTTGTAAAATCTGCCCCGTTTGCTACAGTAATTACATAAGTAGTCTGGTGTGAGGCTGGACTATCGTGAGTTCTGGAGGGTCCGTCAGCTGACGGACGTTCCATGGCTAGCGTCCACGCCTCCGACAATGATCGGGGATTTTTTATTACTGTCCCCGGCCACAAACTACTTATGGGGTTTTGCGGATGCGGCCCGTTCTGCGCTCCTCACGCGCACTGCGGCAAAGGCATCCCGAACTACCTACATTGAAATTCGGTTGTGTGTCCGGTTATATCCGCCGACTTCCTCACGAGAGGGCGGAGGGTCGATAATCGCGGCGCGTCAACCTTGCCGAATAATTAATTCAGATAAGTCGATAAAAAAACGTTAGTAACAAATAAACAGCAACAATGGGTACTACTTCTAAGAAAGTTGCCTCTGTTGTGCTCTCTGTAACCACAGGCATTTGGATGTCTGGGGCGATGCTCTTGGTTCCTGTCGCGGTAAACGCGCAGGCCGTAGATCTTCAGGCCCAGATAACCGCGCTTTTGGCGCAGATCACGGCACTTCAGGCACAACTTGCAGCGCAGGGAGGTGGTGCGGCAGCAGCGGCTTGCACGTTCACCAAGGACCTCACCCTCGGTGTGACGGGCGATGACGTGAAGTGCTTGCAGCAATACCTCAATGCAAAGGGCCACCAAATCGCGGCGAGCGGCGCCGGTTCCCCCGGCAGTGAGTCCATGTACTTCGGCAACCTGACCAAGGCGGCAGTCGCCAAATGGCAGGCGGCGAACAGCGTGTCTCCTGCTGCGGGATACTTCGGTGCTATTTCCCGCGCAAAGTACACCTCGCTTGCAGCCGTTACCCCCGGCACGCCAGGCACTCCGCCTGTCGTTGTCCCCGGCACCGGCCTTGCAGCGAGCGTAGCATCAGACAGCCCGGCTTCCGTTTCGGTTCCGGGCAAGGCGACGAGCGTGACCTTCCTCAAATTCAACGTTGCAGGAACGGGCACGATCTCGAACGTAGTGGTAAAGCGGGGCGGCGCCGGCGCGACGAGCGACTTCTCGAACGTCTACTTGTATGACGGGGAAACCCGCCTTACCTCGGGACGCTCGCTGAACTCCTCTTCTCACGAGGCGACCTTCTCGAACCTCGCCATTGCGGTTGCGGGCGTTAAGACCCTCACGGTGCGCGCCGACATGGCGACCGCCCCGGGTGCGGCGAACCGCAACAGCTTGGCGGTATCCGCGATGTCCGCGGATGTGGCCGTTTCCGGCTTGCCGGTAACGGGCAACGAGATGACGATGTCGACCGTAACGGCCGGCACCATCACGCTCACGAAGACCGGCTCTCCCGCGGCTCCGAACATCGGACAGGCGGGCGCTCTGGTCTCGCAGTTCCGCGTTGACGCGGCCTCCGAGAACATGAAACTCTCGCGCCTCTCGCTCTTCTCCGGCGGCACGACCTCCAAGTCCAACCTGACGAACTTCGTCTTGAAGGACCAGGGCGGCACGGCGGTGGCGACCGGCACGGGCGTGAACGCAAAAGACCTCGTGGTCATGACGTTCTCGACCCCGTACTCGCTTGCCAAGGGTGACTCGAAGACGTTCTACGTCTACGCGGACATCGGCGGCGGCGCGAAGAGCGGCGACACCGTAAAGCTCTACGTTGACGAGGCGTCGGACGTCTACGCCGTGGGCGAACAGTACGGCCATGGCGTGGCGGTTACCAAGTCCTCCTTCGACTCCGCCACCAACCACACCCTGACGCTTCAGGGCGCGACGGTGACGATCACCTTCAACGGCCCGAACGCTGGCGACATCAAGAAGAACGGCAAAGACCTTACCTTCTTCGACTTCTCCATCGCTTCGGCGAACAACATCGAGATCCGGAACCTCCGCTGGACCATTACGGCCTCGACGGCCCAGAACGGCCCCGACGACCTTAAGGTCGTTGACGTGTCGTCCGGCCTCGTAGTCGCCGGTCCTAAGGATGACGCGTCCGGGACGCAGGTCTTCACCGATGTCTTCACGATCAACGCGGGCCAGTCCCGCCGGTTCAAGCTCACGGGCGACCTCGACACGAACTGGATCAACGACGACGCGGTGACGGCGACACTCGTGGCCTTCACGGCCACCGACATCAAGAACCTGGACAACAACCAGTTCTTGGCGACGACCGAGTTCTCGCCCTCGACCAACGTCGCGGGCAACCTGCAGGCGGTCAAAGTCCCGACGCTCGAAGTGAACGTCGCGGCGACGCCGGTCTCTGACAGCTTCGTCAAAGGCACGACGGCTGTTCCGTTCATCGGGCTCTCGCTCCGCGCCATCGCGGACGACATCAAGGTGACGACGATCAAGGTATCGTCCTCGCCGTCGTCCGGTACGCTCGCGAACGCGAAGTCGGATGTCATGAGCTTGGGCTTGTATGACGGCACGACGCAGGTCGGCACCGTCAAGTCCCTCACGGGCACCGCGCTTCCGGCAACGGCGACCTTCGACAACCTGAACTACACGATCCCGAAGGGCCAGACGAAGGTTCTGACCGTAAAGGCGAACCTGTCTTCGGCCGCGACGGCGAACGAAATCCATGCGGTTTACGTGGCGGACGTTTCGACCGGCACCGCCGGCACGGACATCGTTGCGCTCGACACCGAGGGCAATGAGCCGAAGTACACCGGCTCCGACACGCCGAACAACGATTTGGCGGTCAGGTTGACGGTCCTCGCGGCCGGCACCATTACGGTGGCGGGCGCACCGACGGACGTCGAGAGCAAGGCGGGCATTATTCCCGCGAGCGCCTCCAAGACCGTCTTGGGCAAGTTCAACTTCACCGCCACGAACGAGTCGCTGACGGTCAAGAAGCTGAAGCTTAAGGTCAACAACGTGACCACCTCGACGACCGCGCCGACCTCGATCGTTGAAGTTCCGAGGATCTACCTCTACGACGGCGCCGACCAGATCGGCTCCACGGCGGGCTATATCCCGATCGGCGCCGGCGGCAGCGCGGGCCAGATCATCGTCGAAGACCTCGGATGGCTGGTCGCGAAGAACACGACCAAGGTTCTCACGGTCAAGGCGGATACGGAAAGCTTGAGCGGCACGGGCCACGGCACGACGGGCAGGAGCATCTACCTCCACGTCTTGCCGTCCGATGTGAGCGGCGATGGCTTTGAGGCCACCGGCGCGGCATCGACGGTCTATAAGCTGACCGGCTCCTCGGCAGGCGTAAGCGGCAACCAGAAGGTGGTCTACAAGACCTACCCCGAGGTTACCGTGGCGTCCGCCGGAACGGCCCTGTTCAACGGCTCGAACGACCTCTTGCTCTTCACGGTGACGAACAAGAGCTCGAACGCGCAGCTCTCGTGGAACGTGGTCTCCTTCAACGTCAGTGGCGCGGCTGCCACGGTTCCGCTCTTCGGAGCCAACACGGCGGCATTCGTCATTCGTGACCTCACGAACAGCGTGAACCTGACGCTCGGCACGACCGCGACGGCCGGTTCCGCTTCGGCAGGCCAGTACACCATCTACATCCCGACCGAGGAAGTCATCCCGGCGGGCGGCAGCAGGCAGTATCGCCTGACCGGTACGGTGGTCGCGCCGGCTGCGGACTCCAGCATCTCGACCCAGATCGTCTTGCGTGTTGACACGACGGTCGCGAGCATTCAGAAGAATGTTGCGTGGCTTGACGCTGTCGGCAACGACGACACGGGCGTTGATGCGGTGGTGGCCGCGACGGATGCGGGCTTTGTCTGGTCCGACAACTCGGCAACCACACACAGCTTGACCTCGACCGACTGGGCGAACGGCGTCTACACAGACACCTTCCCGGCAACGGCCCAGACGCGCACCAACTAGTACTTGAGAACTGGTTGATAGCGACAAAAAGCCCCGCCTCGGCGGGGCTTTTTGGTTTTGCGGAGTTATCCCCATGCCGCTTCCGCCATGGAGCGGCATGGGGTATCCTTTAATCGAAGGGGATAACCATGTCGTCCATCCCCGAGTATCATTAATTAATTCTTTTCGGGAAATCATTATGAACGGTTCTCTTACGCTTAGTTTCAACAAGGTCGCGTTCCTTTTCGGCATCGCTTTGTTTGCTGCGCTTGTGAGCACCGCTTTCTACGTCAACCGCGCTTTCGCGCTTGCGGACATCGTGATCAATAACGCGAAGATCAACTCCGCCAACACGGTCCTCGTGACGTTCAACAATCCGGGCGGTAACCTCAGCACCGTCGACTTCTCCAAATGGCACATTGATCAGGCCGGCGGCGGAGTAGGTCCGCTCGACCCCGCAAGCGCTGTGGTAACGGCAGCGGGCACTCCCTGGACGGTCACGCTGACCTTCGCGGGAACGCCGTGGAGCGCAACGAACTCCTCGACCACCGCCGCGCTCGGTCTCTACGTTGACGCATTAGGTGTAACGGACGCGGCCGGCGACACGAACGCGGTTGTCGCGCACGGCGCCTCGGTCGCCATCACCGACGGCCAGAAGCCGGTCGGGGTAAACACCGTTTCCACTTCAACCGTCAACATCGCGGGTCCGGGCACGATTAACGTGGTGCTGACGTTCGGCGAAGGGATGGACACGGCCGCCACAACGACGCTTACCTTCGCTCCTGACGTGGTGACCTCGGGAACCCTGACCTTTTCGACCGAGGCCTGGTCTTCGGCCGACCGGGTGTACACCGCAACCTATACGGTTGCGACCAGCACGCCCGAGACGCAGCTCGACGTTGACGTGACCATGCCCGGCACCTTTGCAGACCCGCAATCGAACGTGGTGGTATCAACTGCCGGCACCGATCTCTTCACCGTAGACACGGTCGCTCCGACCGTAACGCTCACCTCGAGCGCACCGCCCACCACCACGTCGCTCGCCTCGATCCCGATGACGGCAACCTTCAGCGAGGCGGTAACTGGCTTTGTGGTCGGCGACGTAACCGTTTCGAACGCAACTGCGGATGAGTTCACGGCAGTAAGCACGACCGTCTACACCTTTAGCGTGCATCCCACCGTGGCAGGGGCGGTAACGGTGGATGTTGCTGTTTCGAAGGCGATTGACGCGAGGAGCAACAACAACGCGGCCGCGACCCAGTACACCAATGAGTATGTGGCTGGCGGCGGAGGCGGCGGCGGAAGCGCTATCTACACGCCCGTGCCGGCAACTCCCGCGACGCCCGCAACGCCGGCCACCCCGACCGTAACTCCCGCAACGCCCGCAACACCTGCCACCCCCGCCGCTCCGGCAAGCATCGCGGCGCAGATCCAGGCGCTTCTCGCGCAGGTGGTTGCGCTTCAGGCAAAAGTTGCCGTTCAGAAAGCAGGCGCCCCCGCCGCCTTTACCCGCAACCTTACGCTCGGCTCGACCGGAACCGACGTGGAGACGCTCCAGAAGTTCCTGGTTTCGAAGGGGCATCTCGCGATGCCGCAGGGAGTCGCGTTCGGCTACTTTGGCGGATTGACCCGCGCGGCGCTCGTGAAATACCAAGCGGCCTCCGGCATTTCTCCCGCAGTTGGCTACTTCGGCCCTCTCACGCGGTCTGCCGTAGGCGCAGAACAATAGGGACCATCACGGATCCTCATGCAAAGCCCCGCTTTCGCGGGGCTTTGCGGTTGTTGGGCGCTTTCGTTTGGGGTACAATCCCTACATTCTTATGCACAACGCCGCGAAAATACTGCGCGGGGCGTTGGTCGCGTTGCTTCTTGCAACGGCGTTCACACCGCTTATTTATGTTTCCACCTTGCCGTTCCCGTTCGTGCTGGGGAAGATGTTTTTCTACCGTGCCGCGGTGGAGATCGCATTCGTTCTCGCCGCGCTCCTGTTCCTTGTGGAGTATGCGCGAGGCGCGGCAAACGCTCCGGACTCGTTGTGGAACCGGTTGCGGGTGCGCCTTGCGTTCTTCAAAGACCCCCTTTTTCTCGCCATCACCATATTGGTTCTTTCCGCGGCTGTAAGCGTGGCGCTTGCGCCGAACGCGTACCGCGGCTTCTTCGGTGGAGGGGAGCGCGGCGAGGGCTTCTTGAGTGTTTTCCACTACTTTCTCTTTCTCGCGCTCGCGCTCCTGTTTTTCCGTGTTCGGGACTGGGTGATTTTCGCAGGCATCTGGCTTGGCGTCGCGGTGGCCGTAATGCTCTATGCATGGCTCCAGTTCTTGAGCATAACGGCGTTCCCGTTCGCGCTCAATCCCCAGTCCCAACCAGGTTCATGGACGGGGAATCCCGCCTATCTCGCGGGATATCTCATCATCTCGCTCGCGCTTGTGCCGTTCCTGTATAACCGCACGTTGTCTCGCATCTCGCGCGCACTGCTCATCGGCTTCTCCGGAGCCGCGCTTCTTACGGTATTTGTGACCGGCATCCGTGGAGCCGTTCTCGGTGTTTTTGCGGGCGTCATTGCGCTTACTGTCGGGTTCCTGTTTCAACAAGGAGTTAAGCGCTCGCTTAAGATAGCGGCGCTCGGTTCGCTTGCCGGTCTCATGGCGCTCGGCGGGGTCTTCTGGATGACCCGCGGCGCGGAGGCATGGCAAATATTCCCGGGCGTCCGCCGCCTTGCGAAAGTTGACCTGCTTGCGACGCCCTCCGCGGCAACTCGTCTTTTGGCGCTCAAGGTGAGTTGGGAAGCGTTCAGGGAGCGGCCCATGTTCGGCTGGGGGCTGGAGAACTACAATATCGCGTACAACAAGTACTACGATCCCGCCTACGCGTTCTATGCGGAGGACTGGTTCGACCGTGCGCATAATCGTTTTGTGGATACTGCGGTAACGCAGGGAGCATTCGGTCTTTTGGCCTACCTTGCCGTGCTCGGAGCGATGTTCTTTAGGTTCTGGAAAGGGGCGGGTCGGAACTACGCATTCCGCGCGTCAGCTCCTCTCCTTTCAGCCATTATCGTCGCCTACGTCGTCCAAAACCTTTTTATCTTCGATCAGATCACCTCCTACATTGCGTTTTCCGCCCTGGCAGGATTCCTGATCGTCCGGGACGCCGAGGCGGCGGAAGCGGTCCCTCCTCGCATGCTGCCGTTTTCGCGCCCCGCAACGCTTGCTCTCTCCGTCGTCCTGCTCGCGGGCGCCTCCGCATCCGGCTACGCGCTGTACGCCTATAACTACGTGCCGCTTGTCCAGGCGGTGCAGTTTAACCGCGTCCTCTCCCTTAAAGTGGGTGACAAGATACTGGCGGGAGCTGACTCATTTCTCACGCCGTACACGTTCATTCAGCCCGCCCTCCGCGCACAGCTTATTGAGGTTTTGTACAATAATAACCTCATCACCAACAAGCAATTCGAGCCATTGGCGAACAAGGCGTTAGCGGCGATGGAAGAGGTGGTGGAGCGGGAACCCTTCGAACCGCGGCATTACGCCGCGCTCATCGAGTCGTACAACGAACGCGCGAAGCAGGATCCGGCGAATTTCGAGAAGAGCGAGGCGTTCGCGCGGAAAGCGCTTGCGCTTACCCCGCAGCGGCAGGGCATGCGCTATTACCTCTCGTTCGTCTTGGCCGGCGAAGGACGATACGACGAGGCGCTCCGGGTCGCAAAGGACACGCTTGCGCAGGACGACCGCATCGCCAAGGCGCATTACCAACTCGGCCTGATCTACGGTCTCATGGCGGATTCTTCGAGGTACAAAGGAACCGCTGACGGCGCGCTCTACCGCCGCGAAGCGGAACAAGAGATGGACGCGGCGCTTGCGCTTGGCAGGAAGCAGATCGGTACGATGGAGGACTACACCGGAACTGATCTGACCAACACGCAGTTCTACCTTTTTCTCGAAAGCGACCTCAAGAACATGGCGATCTTTTACCGCGCCTGGCAGGAGCCGCGGAAGGTTGCCGAGATCCTCGAGGTCCTTTCTCTGCAGTATCCCGCCAACAAGGACTACATTCACGACGCCATCGTGGTGTATCGCACCCTGCGGAACAAGGAGGGGATCATACGGAACGCCGAGAAGCTTAAGGAGCTCCAGCCCGACCTGGCCAACAGCTTGGATATCATCATTGATCTCGCAGAGAAAGAGAACTGGGAGATCCTCGACTCCCTATAAACCTCAACCATGGTGTCGCTCCGTGTCGCCTTTTGGTGTCTTGCGCTTGCGCTCTTTGCCGTCGCCCTCGTCGCTCCGAGCACGTTTTTCCTGTTCGTCGGCATCAAGGCGTACTGGTTCCGTCTGTGGGTGAGCGCTGCTGCGGCCGCGTTTCTCTGGTGGGCCGGTTTTCTTGCAACGCGCGCAAGCGATAGCGTGAGCGCGGAGTTGCGTGAACGGCTCCGCCGCGTCTTCGCCTCCCCGCTCACATGGGCGGTTACTGCGTTTGTCGCCGCCTTTCTTATTTCGACGTTTCTGGCGCG
>CAZUVI010000018.1:0-4510 GCA_964623795.1 uncultured Candidatus Saccharibacteria bacterium
CCCTTTCGGGCATACCGCATTTCGAGTGCGGCGCCTTAAACCGGACTCAGCCACCCCACCAAGCTAAGCTTGGTCCACCATGAGACCAATTGTTCCGCAAAACTTCCAAAAAGTGAAGCACTGTCGTATTCTCTAAACGCAGATGCCCTTGTAGCTCAATGGACAGAGCTATCCCGTCCTAAGGGAGAGATGCGGGTTCGATTCCTGCCGAGGGCACACAATTTGGTACAATAAGAACTATGCGCAACAACATCAATCCCGTCGTCGAGACGGTGAAGAACGTAATGCCCGCGGTCGTTTCGATCGTCATCTTGAAGAGCTTGGAGAAACTCGAGAAGGAGCTGCCGCTCGACCTCATGCCCATCACGCCCTGGAACGCGCCGGAGCTTCGCATACCCGAGGAGATGATCGACGAACACGGCATGGTGAGGATCGGCGGCGGAAGCGGCTTCATCGTTGACCCGAACGGCATCATTGTGACCAACAAGCACGTCATCGCGGATCCGGAGGCGGAATACACCGTTATCCTGAACACCGGAGAAAAATATGGGAGCGAGATCCTCGCCCGCGATCCCATCAACGACATAGCGATCCTCAAGATCAAGGCCAAGAATCTTCCCGTCGTCCCCCTGGGCAACTCCTCCGCGCTCGAGCTCGGCGAGACCACGATCGCCATCGGGAACGCCTTGGGCATCTTCCGGAACACGGTCTCGGCAGGCATCGTCTCCGGCCTCTCTCGTTCGATCGCGGCCCAACCGGATCCGCAGTCGCCTGCCCAGGAGATGCGCGGTCTCATTCAGACGGACGCCGCGATCAATGCGGGAAACTCCGGCGGCCCCTTGGTGAACATTGCGGGCGAGGCCGTCGGCATCAACGCCGCCATGGTCTACGGCGCGCAAAACATCGGCTTCGCGATACCCATCAATACCGTGCGGCGCGACCTCGAAGATCTCAAAAAATTCGGCCATGTGCGCCGACCGCTCCTCGGCCTCCGCTATCTCATCATCGATGAGACGCTCAAGCACAAAATGAGTCTCCCGGCCGACCACGGCGCGCTCATCACCAATCAGGGACCGCATGCTCCGGGCGTGGCGCCCGGCAGTCCGGCAGCGCACGCGGGAATCAAAGAAAAAGACATCGTTCTCGCCTATGGGAGCGAGAAGATCAACACCGAACACACGCTTCAGGACTGCCTCGAGAACGCCTCCGTCGGTGACGTTGTATCCCTTACTCTTCTTCGGAACGGAAAGGAGGTCACCGCCAAGGTGACGCTCGCCGAGCGGAAGTAGCTAGTACGTATAGTCGCTCACCAAGAGACCCTGCTCGTCAAAGAGCAGGACGCGATCGTGCGTTTCGTTGAGAAAGTGGAGATCCTTATTGAACGAACCCAGCCAGATGCGCACTTCGCGCGAGAGGAAGTCCTCGTCGTTCTTGCGCGCGTTGTAGCAGCTGCCATAGTTGACCGTATTCAAGAAATCGCGGCAGGCGGCATCGTCCGCCGGTATCGGCGGGTTGCCGGAAGGGTACTCGCAGGAATTGAGCGACCGGATATAGTCCTGGCATTGACTGGAGAAGTTAGAAAGCTCCGCGGTGCTCTCATAGAGCCGGGGACATGTTGTGGGGAGCGCCGGGCGGAACCCATAATCGAGCGTCTCAAGGTAGCCGACGCAAGCGTTCAGCCGGAAACCGGCGCCCAACTTTGGCGGACTGCCGTAGATGCGCACGGTGTCCCCGCTCTTCAGCACGAGGTCCTGCGGCGGGTTGCCACCGAACGGGTCATGGGTAAGCGGGATGCGAGGGATCGTGAAGGAGTTCGTCTTGGTCTCTACGCGCCAACCGTTTATCCGCACGGTTTCATCCCGCAAAAGCGAGACGGAGAGCGCGAGCGTTTCGGCGCTGCTCGCGGAGGGTTTTCGCGTAACGGACGATATCCTCACCTTCCGGAATTTCAGTGAAAGCTGTTCGCGGGTGAATCCGACGGGGATCGAACTCGTCGCGACAGAAAGGCGCGGATCCGTTTCCGGCTCCGGTGCGGGAGCCGCCGGGCGAGGTTCTGGGGATTCAGGGCGTAGGGTGCGAGGCGCGGGTTGCTCCGAAGGGCCGGAGGGAAGGGAGAAATTGAGCGATTCCGGCACGCTGCGCACGAGGAGCGAACCGACGCCGATCGCGACGATCACCAGGGCGAATGCAAGAAGGGCGCGAACATTCATGATTCGAGCTTACTCGACAGTCACACTTTTTGCCAAATTGCGGGGTTTATCGACGTCGAGCCCGCGCGCCACGCCGAACTCGTACGCGAAGAGCTGGAGCGGGATCGCGGCGAGGATCGGCGTAAGCATCTCAAGCGTCTTCGGAATGGTGAGCACGTCATCGGCAAGCTCCGCGATCTCGCTGTCCCCGCGCGTGGCAACGGCGATAACTGGCCCGCCGCGCGCTTTAACCTCCTGGATGTTCGAGACATTCTTTTCATACACCGAATCCTTCGGCGCTATAACAATGGAGGGAAACGAGTCGTCTATCATCGCAATGGGGCCGTGCTTCATCTCTCCCGCGCTGCATCCTTCCGCGTGCACGTAGGAGATCTCTTTGATCTTCAAGGCGCCTTCCATCGCCACCGGATAGTTGTATTTTCTCCCGAGATAGAGGAAGTTGTTGCGCTCGCGGTACTTGTCGGCGACCGCGCGGATCGCGTCGCGCGTGGCGAGAACTTCCCCGATAAGCGCCGGGATCGCCTGGAGCTCCTCGGCTATCCGCTTCCCCATCACGACCGAGAGTTCGCGCTGGCGGCCGAGGAAGAGCGTGAGAAGCGCGAGGATCGAAACCTGCGAGGTGAACGCCTTGGTCGAGGCCACGCCGATCTCGGGCCCGATATGCTGGTAGATGCCGGCGTCTGTCTCGCGCGCGATCGTCGAGCCCACTGCGTTCACGATGCCCAAGGTCATCACGCCCTTCTGCTTTGCCTCGCGAAGCGCCGCGAGCGTGTCCGCCGTCTCGCCCGATTGCGAAATGACGAGAAGCGCGTCTCCCTCGCGAAAAACCGGCTTCCGATAGCGGAACTCGGAGGCAATGTCCACCTCGACGGGGATGCCCGCGTATTCCTCGAGCATGTACTCGCCCACCCGCCCGGCAAGATGCGCGGTGCCGCAGGCGGCGATAAGAAGCCGTTTCACGCCCCGAAGCCGTTCCGCCACCTCGGCAAGACCTCCGAGTTTGGCGTTCCCCTCGGAAACGAGAAGGCGCCCGCGAAGCGAGTTCTGGATCGCCTCGGGCTGTTCCATGATCTCCTTGAGCATAAAATGCGGGTGGCCGCCTTTTTGCGCCTCCTCCACCGACCACTCGATCACGTGCGCCTTCCGCACCACGTCCTTCTGATCGAGCGTCATGATGCGATATCGGTCGGGCATGAGGACCGCCATCTCGCCGTCGTTCAGGTACACCACGTCGCGCGTGTGCCGGATGACCGGCGAGGCGTCCGAGGCGACGAAATACTCGCCGTTTCCCACGCCGATCAAAAGCGGGCTGAAGTTCCGCGCCGCGACGAGCTTCTTCGGCTCCCGGCGGTCAATGACCGCGATGCCATAGGTGCCGCGCACCTCGTTCAGGGCCTCGCGCACGCCGTCTTCGAGTACCGCCGCCCCTCCGTGCGCGGTATTTAATTTGTCCTCGATAAGATGCACCAGAACCTCCGTATCCGTTTCGGACGCGAATAAATGCCCCTTCGCTGCAAGACGGCTCTTGATCTCTTTGTAATTCTCGATGATGCCGTTGTGGACGAGCCAGATATCGCCCTTGCAGTCGGTGTGCGGATGGGCATTCAGCTCGGTTACGCCGCCGTGCGTCGCCCAGCGCGAGTGAACGATGCCGAGCGCCCCCTGGGTCTCCGCGTTCCGCGCTTTTTCTTCGAGATTCGAGACGCGGCCGACCGCTTTCTCGGCGTACACCTCCGTGCCCTGCCTACCGGCAGGCAGGCTGTCCACGATCGCGAGTCCCGCCGAGTCGTAGCCGCGATATTCGAGCGCTTTGATGCCATCGAGAAGGATGGGGAGTGCCCGCTGTTTGCCGATATAGCCCACGATGCCGCACATAGTATTCCCATTCTATGCCGTTTCACGCCCCTAAATAAAGAGCGCGCCCCGACCGTGAGGTCGGGGGCGATCGCGAGTCATTAGCCAATGCCCATCTTGAGCGCGGCCGCGCGGCGCTTCACGAGGATGCCGAGCGACGCGAGAAGCACGGTCGTCTTAGCGTCTTTCACCTCGAAGAGGAACTCGACGAATCCGTAGGGCTTGTCCGCATGATCGATTACCCGAAGAACCGTGAGCTTCGCCCAGAGAGCGTAGCCGGGATAAACCGGCCTTATGAAGGTTACCTTTGCGTCGACGAACGCCAGGCAAGTGCCGCGGAAGACGCCGGCCTTGTCGATCACGCCCATCGCGAAGGAGAGCGTCGCCATCCCGTGCACCACCGGAAGCCGGAAGAGGCCCTCGCTCCGGCAGAACTCGGCGTCCGT
>CAZUVI010000018.1:4610-10292 GCA_964623795.1 uncultured Candidatus Saccharibacteria bacterium
CGTGCACCACCGGAAGCCGGAAGAGGCCCTCGCTCCGGCAGAACTCGGCGTCCGTGTGGAGCGGGTTCTGGTCGCCCGTGAGGCGGCCGAACTCCTCCGTCTCCCGCTTCGAGATGGAGAACGGCGGCGGCGAGAACTCCTGCCCTTGCGTAAACTCCTCGAAGTACCGACCGTGGTACTGCATTACCGCTCCCTCACTGCGTTCCCGCACGCGTTGCAAACGTTGCCGAACTTCACCGCCGTGCGGTGATTCGGGCAACCGGAGCTCGTGCAGTACCGAGGAGGCCGGAACGGTGTCGGATAGTGCCGCCCCTGCTCGTTTCCGAACATGTCTCCCTCCTTGCCTAAATGACGATATTGATGAGCCGGCCGGGCACGTAGATCACCCGCTTCGGCTTTGCTGTGCTAATGTGTTTTTTAACACTTTCGCGCGCGAGCGTCAATTTAACCGCCTCTGCTTCAGTGATGCTCGCCGGCACCTCGAAGGAGTCGCGCACCTTCCCGTTCACCTGCACGACGAGCGTGAAGGTGTCGTCCGCCACAAACGCCTCATCGTAGCCGGGCCACTCCGCGCGGTGGATGGAGTCCTTGTGCCCGACAATTTCCCAAAGTTCTTCCGCGAGATGCGGCGCGAAAGGAGCAAGTATCTTGAGGTACTGCTCGTACGAACTTTCGGCGATCGCGCCTCCGGCTTCGATCTCGTTTTGCGCCACCATAAGCGCTGAGACAGCCGTATTGAACTTGAACGCCTGAACGTCCTCGCCCACTTTCTTGACCGCTTTCTGGACCGCGCGCGTAACGCGCTGGGACTCTTCTTCCTTAACGAGATCGGGGAGTTTCCAAACGCGTTCAAGGAAGCGCACGACGCCCAGAATGCCGGTCGGATTCCACGGGCCGCCTTTGTCGTACTCCGCCATAAAGCAGAGATGGAGACGGACGGCGTCCGCGCCGTAGCGCGCGACCAAATCGTCGGGGTCCACGACGTTCCCGCGCGACTTGGACATCTTCTGCCCATCGGGCCCCAAAATGAGCCCCTGATGCCGAAGCGCCATAAAGGGCTCGGTAAAGTCCAAATAGCCCTGATCGGCGAGGAACTTCGTGAAGAACCGCGAATAGAGAAGGTGCAGAACGGTGTGTTCCGCTCCGCCGATATACATACGGACCGGAAGCCATGCCCGCATCTTTTTTGCGTCCGCAAATTTTACGTCGTTCCCCGGATCAGTGTAGCGAAGGAAGTACCACGAGGAGTCGAAGAAGGTGTCCATCGTATCCGTCTCGCGTTCCGCATCGCCGCCGCACTTCGGGCACTTCGCCTTCAAGAACGACTCCGCGCGAGCCAAAGGCGACCGCCCGTCGTTCGCCGGACGGAAATCCTTAAGGTCCGGCAGGAGCACGGGAAGCTCATCTTCCGGCACCGGCTGGATGCCGCACGCTTCGCAGTAAACGACCGGAATGGGCGTGCCCCAGTACCGCTGGCGCGAGATGAGCCAGTCACGGAGGCGATACTGCACCTGCCGCTTGCCGCCCGCGAACTCCGCTATCTTCCACTTCGCCTCTTCGGAGGGCATGCCGTCAAACTTCCCCGAATTCACAAGGGTGCCCTCACCCGCCCAACAATCGCTTACAAGCGCCACGCGGGGCACCGCTTGTCCCGGCACAGGTTCGGGAGCGATAGCAAGCGGCTCAATTACTTTTTTGATCGAAAGCTTGAACTTCTTGGCGAACTCGAAGTCGCGCTCGTCGTGCGCCGGCACCGCCATGATGGCGCCCGTGCCGTAGCTTGCGAGAACATAATCAGAAACCCAGATGGGAACTTCTTCTTTATTCGCGGGATTAATCGCCTTCGCGCCCTCGAGCTCAATCCCGGTTTTCTCCCCCGCTGCGGCAAGCCGTTCCTGTTCTGTTTTATGCCCCGCTGTTTTGATGTATTCCTCGACCTCGCTGCGGTTTGCGATCTGCAACGTTCCCTTTGCCAAGAGCGGATGCGTAGGCGTGAGAACCACGTAGGTCGCGCCAAAAAGCGTATCCGGCCGCGTCGTGAAAACTTCTATCGTTTCGCCCGTTCCCTTGACGGAAAAAGAGAGCGTCGCGCCTTCGGAGCGGCCGATCCAGTTCCTCTGCATCGTCTTGGTCTTTTCCGGCCAGTCGAGGCCCTCGAGGTCGCGCAGGAGCCGCTCGGCGTAGTCGGTGATCTTCAAGAGCCACTGCTCGATCTCCTTCTGCACCACCTCCGTCGCACACCGTTCGCAGCGGCCCTCCACTACCTGCTCGTTCGCCAAGACCGTCTTGCAGGAGGGGCACCAGTTGGCCGGCGCCTTTTTGCGGTACGCGAGGCCGTGCTTCAGAAACTGGAGAAAGAGCCACTGATTCCACTTGTAGTACTCGGGAAGGCAGGTGACGACGAGGCGCGACCAGTCGTAGCTGTTTCCCATAGACTTCATCTGTTCCGTCATTGTTTCGACGTTCTTCAGCGTCCAGTCCCGCGGATGGATATTGCGCTTGATGGCCGCGTTTTCCGCGGGCAGGCCGAAAGCGTCAAAACCGATGGGACTCATCACGTTGTGTCCCGTCATGCGCATGAAGCGCGCAAATACGTCCGCCGGCGCGAAGTTGTACCAGTGGCCGATGTGAAGGTCGCCCGAGGGGTACGGAAACATCACGAGGTGGTAGAAGTTTTCGACGCCGGGAACGCGGTCCTTTGCCTTAAAGATGCCTCGTTTTTCCCAGGCCTTCTGCCACTTTTTTTCTATCGCTTTGAAATCGTATTTCACGGTCGTTCTTAAATTGTAGCAAAAATGGAAGCCCCTCACCTTTCGGAAAGGTGAGGGGCGAATCGATGTTCTGCGTTAGGAGGTCGGCTCCCAGAGATCCCGCATCTCGGCGGCAGAGGCGGCGAGAAGCTGCTTCACCGCATCCTCACTGCCGGCCTGCGCCATGCGCGGCTGGCTCGCCGTGTCGATGTAGACCTGCTTCACCTGAGTGAAGTCATCGATGCCTCGGCCTTCGCGGCCCCAACCGGAGCCCTTCACGCCGCCAAAATAGCGGTTGAGCTCGGCGCCGGTCGTGCCGCGGTTGATATAGAGGATGCCCGTCTTCGCGCGCAGGACCGCCTCCATCGCGAGCGAGATGTCCTTCGTGCAGACGGAGTTCGAGAGCCCGTACGCCGAGCGGTTCATGAGCTCGATGCCGTTTTTGAGCGCCTGCTCCATATCCCGCCCGTGAAAGGGCGCGACGCAGAGCACCGGCCCGAAGATCTCCTTGTCCATCGCGAGCGTGCCGTAGTGCACATCGTCGAAGACCGTGGGCGGGTAGTAGTAGCCGCCGTAGCAGCTGCCGCCATGGCGCGCCTCCGGGTCGATGTTGAAGTGGTCCCAGTCGCCGCCGCCCCTTACACCGAGACGGCGCGTCCTGCCGAGCTGGGACTCGGTCCTGTTCACCATCGCGGCCACGCGCTCAAGCTGCTCGCGGCTCGCGAGCGGCCCGACCTGGGTGGCGAAATCGTCCGGGCGCCCGATGCGCAGCTTCTGCGCGCGCTCGATGTAGCACCACAGAAACTTCTGGTAGCTCGCTTCGTGGACGAACGCGACGCGCAGCGACACGCACCGCTGGCCGGTGTCCCCGCAGTTCGCGGTGAGCGCCTCGGAAACCGCGCGGTCCACGTCGAAGTCCGGCATGACCACCATGGCGGCATGTCCGCCGAGCTCGAGATGACAGGGCGTGGGCTTGCCGCGCTTCGCCGAGACCGACGCCACGACGACGCCCGTCTCGGTACCGCCCGTGAAGGCCACCTTATCGTAGTCGCCCTTCTCGAGCATGAACTTGCCGACCGTCTCGCCCTTGCCGTGGATGAGGCCGACGAGGCCCGCGAGCTTCGCGGCCCGCTCCTCGCCCAGAACGTCGCCCACGGCGCGGTTGATGCACCACACCGCCATGCTCATCGTCATGGGCGTCTGCTCGGCGTCCTTCACCACGATGGCGTTGCCGCCGGCGAGCGCGCCGAAAATCTTCCAGCACGGCACCGCGAGCGGAAAGTTCCAGGGCGTGATGCCTAGGATCACCCCGTAGGGATCACGCACCGTAAGCGATACCTTCCGCGGCATCTGGCAACGGGAAAATACGCCCTCCACGCGCGAGAGCTCGCCGTGGTAGTGCCAGATGGTGTCGATCGCCTCCTGCACCTCGCCATCGGCCCACTTCCAGAGCTTGCCGCCCTCCCGGATGATGGTCCAGGCGAACTGGCCCTTGAATGCCTCGATATAGTGAACGACGCGGCGGAAGACCGCCTCCTTCTCCTGCTCCTGCACATTGAAGTGCCACTCCTCCTGGGCGGCGTGCGCGGCGCGGAACGCCTCTTCGATCTGGTCGGGGCGCGCATCCCGGCAAACGGCGATGATCTCGCCCGTCGCAGGATCACGGATCTCGGAGGTTTCCGTCCCGGCTCCGGCGACCCAGCGCCCGCTCACGTAGTGCTTCACCTCGGGCACCGCGCCGGCCGGAAGAACGATGTCCTTCGCCATCTCGCGAAGACGCATCTTCTTTCTCCTTCGTAAACAATGAATGAAATTGCCGCTCCTACCCTACTTCCGAAGGCCAAAAATCGCAAGTGCGTTTGCGGATGTTTCCTCGCCCAAAACCGACACGCTCGTGTTTTGAAGCTCGGCGATGCGCTTTGCCGTCTGGATGACGTAGGCCGGCTCGTTGCGCTTTCCGCGATGGGGTACGGGCGCCACATAGGGGGCGTCCGTCTCGAGGAGCAGGTTCGTCTTCGGCACATAGCGCACCACCTCGTCGTAATCGGAGGTGAAGGTCACCACGCCGCCAAAGGAAAACGAGAAGCCCATATCGAGAAGCGCTTCCGCGTCCGCCTTGGTGCCGCTCATGAAGTGAATGATGCCCTGCGGGAATTCGCGATAGTGCGCCCGGAGGATGTCTATGAGGTCCGCGAACGCCTCGCGGCAGTGGATCATCAGCGGCTTCTCAAGTTCGGAAGCGAGGCGGATGTGCTCGAGAAAAACCCTTTTCTGCTCCCCTTTGCTCTCTTCGCTCAACCGGTAGTAGTCAAGGCCGCACTCGCCGATCGCGACGACCGTCTTATCCTTCGCAAGCCTTTTGTAGAATTCGTAGTCGAACTTTTCGGTCGTGACGGCGCTCGTAGGATGAAGCCCCACGGTCGCGAAGACGCCCTCCTTCTCGCGTTTTGTGAGCGCGATGGCGGCCTCCGAGGTGCCGCGTTCCGTGCCGACGTTCACCATCCAGACGCGCGCTTCCCGCGCGCGCGCAAAAACCTCCTCGCGATCCTTGTCGTAAGCCGCGAACTGCACATGGGTATGCACGTCGAAAAAATCCGGGCGCATGTCAAAATAGACCCTTCGCGATGATGCCGATAACAAGTATCCCGAAAAAGTTCAAAAGGAACGCGAGAAGCGCAAAAAGATGCGTTGGAACCTTCGAGAATCCCATCATCATAAGACCCAGCTCATCGGGAAGGGGCGATGCGATCACGAGCGCCCCCACGATCGGCACGATCCACCGCAATGGCTTCGAACTGAACACCGCGGCCAACCGCTCCTGCCCTGCGCGGCGCATGATGAACAGAACATCCGCGGAAAGTTCGTTTCTCACGAAACGAAAGATGATCATGTCGCCGAGAAGAGCGCCCAAGCCGCCGGCCACCGACGACCA
>CAZUVI010000019.1:0-9631 GCA_964623795.1 uncultured Candidatus Saccharibacteria bacterium
AGACGCACTACCTTGAGGTGGTAGCGCCCGCAAGGGCTTGGAGGTTCGAGTCCTCTCCCGCGCACCACGTGAAGAAAGCACACAAGCTGGCAATTCAATATACGCTCATTGCGCTCCTCCTTATCGGAGGCGGCTGGCTCTTGTGGCGTTACATCGCCTCACTTCCGGAGATTAAGGCCGAGGACATCATCTCGCGGAGCGGACTGCACTGGCATCCGGAGCTGGTGATCTCCATCAGGGGCGAACGGCGGACAATTCCCGCGGATATCGGCCTTGGCGCCGTTCACGAACCCACCCATACGCATGCGGAGGACGGCGTGGTTCACCTGGAGTATGCAGGCCTGGTGCTTCGGGAGAATACGCGCCTCGGCGAGTTCTTTCGCATCTGGGGCAAGACCTTCACTAAGGATTGCGTCTTCGAGTACTGCAACGGACCGGAGGGAAGGGTGACGATGACGGTGAATGGCATTCCGAACGAGGAGTACGGCGATTATGAGATGAAAGACGGCGATAAGGTCGAGATCCGCTACGAGTGAACATAGCTTGACAGCTCTGATATACTAAGAATATGAAGAACATCACCATTTACAGCACGCCGTCCTGCATGTACTGCAAGATGGCGAAGGCGTATTTTGCCGAGAAAGGCGTGCAGTACGTCGATAAGAACGTGGCGGTGGACGAGGCCGCGCGGGAAGAGATGGTCAAGAAGTCCGGCCAGCTCGGCGTGCCGGTGATCGACGTGGACGGCACGCTCGTCATCGGCTTCGACAAAGAGCGGCTCGCCGCCCTCATCGGAAAATAAAACAACAGCCCCGCATGATGCGGGGCTGTTGTTTTATTCCTCTTCGGGTCCGCCCTCTTCTCTCGTGTCTCCGATGAGTTCCGCTTTCCGCTTATCGAACGCCTCGAGAACTTCATCGAGACGCATGGTGCCGTTCAGCACCTTTGCTTCGATGAGTTTTTCGATGACCTTTTCGGCGCGGTCGATGTGAAGCGCTTCCTGAAGCGAGTCCACGGCGTCCTTCATGAACATCTCGTGCGCCTCGCGGTCCACCGCGTCCATCGCCGGCGGCTGCGGCTCTTCGGGTCCTCGTAATCGTTCCATAGTTCCGTTAGTATAACGTGCGAACGGCGGCGTGGCAACGGGCTTTTACCATGAGGATCATACTGCATATCGATATGGACGCATTTTTCGCCGCCGTCGAGGAGCGCAACCGGCCGCGCCTGAAGGGCCTGCCGATCGTAGTGGGGGCGGACCCGAAAGGCGGGAATGGCCGCGGCGTGGTTTCGACTGCGAACTACAAGGCCAGGGAATACGGCATTCATTCGGCGATGCCCATCTCCGAGGCGTGGCGCCGCGCGAAGAAGGCGGAGACCGAAGGCAAACCGCGCGCAGTTTTCATCGGAGGCAGCTTTGGAGAGTACGACAAGGTTTCGCGCGCCATCATGGGCCATGTGCGGGCTTCAGGACAAGGATTCGAGCAGACGAGCATTGACGAGGCCTATCTCGATGTTTCCCGTCTCGGAAATTACGAAGCGGCGATAGCGCTCGCGAAAAAGATCAAGGCGCGGATACGGCGAACGCAAAAACTCACGTGCTCCGTCGGCATCGCCCCGAACAAGATGGTTGCGAAGATCGCTTCGGACATGCAAAAGCCGAACGGTCTCACGGTCGTGCGGCCGGCGGAGGTTCAGAGGTTCCTGGATCCGCTTCCCGTCCGGAAGATCCCCGGCATCGGCCCCAAGGCCGAAGTGGAGCTCACAACAATGGGCGTGCGCACCGTGCGTGACATGAGGGAATTGCCCAAGACGGAGCTTCTCGAGCGCTTTGGCAAGTGGGGCGAAGGGATGTGGGAGAGCGCTCGCGGGATCGACGAGAGCGAGCTGGTCGAAGAGCACGAGGCAAAGTCGGTCGGCGCCCAGGAGACGCTCGAGGAGGACACGCTGAACTCAAACACGCTCGTGCAGCTCCTCTCGAAGCTCGCGAAGGATGTGTATACGGAGGCATCTGGAGGGGACGTGCCGTTTCGCACCGTCGCGATCACTGTGCGGTTCGCCGACTTCGAGACCAAGACGCGGGCGCATACCGTCCTCGGGAAGATAAAAAGCGAGAAGGAGTTTGCGGGCGAAGCGCTTAAGCTTTTCCTTCCGTTTTTGGATAAACGCGAGAATCCGAAACGCAAGAACATCCGTCTTATGGGCGTCCGCGCGGAGCACTTTCTCCACCAACGGCCGTTGTTTTGAACTGCTATACTTTAGGAAATCTCATGAAACGGCTTCTGTTCACGCTGCTCTTGGCGTTGCCTCTTCTTGTTTCCGCCCAGACGGCGCCCGACCCGGCGCGGCAGATCATCGTTCTTACGAATCAGCTGAACGCTTTGCGCGCTCAGCTGTTTCCTGCCGAAGACGACTTCGCGTTCTCCCGCGACCTCTCGGCGGGGCAGAGAAACGATGGGGACGTGAGGCGGCTGCAGCAGCTCCTGGCTTCGCTGGGACTGTTTTCTGATGCGCTTGCGGCAGGAAATTTCGGCCCGGTCACGAAAGCGGCGGTTCAGAGTTACCAGGCCGCGCGCGGCATCTCCCGCACCGGTTACGTGGGGCCCCTGACCCGCGCCGCGCTGAACAGGGAACCGTCCCTCTACTATCGCATCAGGCCGCGTCCGCAGTACGACCTCGCGGCTTTGGCGCGGAGCATCCAGAGCGGCATCAACGCCGAGCGCCGCACGCGCGGTTTGAACGAACTCGCATGGGACGACCGTATCGCCGAGGTCGCGCGCCTGCACAGCGAAGACCAGGCGCGGGACAATGCGGAACTCACCGATCCCGACCTCCTGTGCGTCTACCCGCTTATTCGTCACGAGAACTTCTCCGGCCAGTTTAAGGCGGGAGATCGTCTTCGCGCGGTGAACATCCCGTATCGTTTGGCGGGGGAGAACATTATCAGCTTCTCGTTCGCGGAAAGTGTTCTGTACCGTTCCTCGGACGGCAAGGACATCGCGTGTCCCGCGTCGCGCGAATTTACGCCGGCGGCCGGCACGCCGGAAGACCGCAGGACCCTGTTCGATGCGATCGTTGCCGAGCGTTTGGCTGCGGCCAGGGGTTCCGCGGTCGCGGTATGGATCAATAAGGATTGGATGATCCCCGAGCAGGTCGCCCCTAAGGCGGTTTCCGGGTGGATGAACTCGCCGGACCATCGCCAGAACATTCTTACCCCCGAGTTCACGCGCGGCGGCATCGGCATCGCCATCGTGAACGAATTTCTCATCATCACGCATAACTTGCTTGCGCCATGACGATGCCGCCTATCGGAGCCCACGTTTCCGCCGCGGGGCGGCTCTCTGACGCGATCCAGCGCGCCACGAACATCGGCGCGGAATGCATCCAGCTCTTCGGCGCTTCGCCCCAGCAATGGGCGGCGCGCATGCCGCGCGAGACGGACACGGAGGATTTCAAAAAGCGACGCGCGGAGAGCGGCATCGGTCCCGCCTACCTCCATGCGGCCTATCTCGTGAATCTCGCGAGCCCCGACCCGGCGCTGCGCGAGCGCTCCGAGCGCTCGCTTGCGGACCACTTGAAGATCGCCGGCCTGCTCGGAGCGGACGGGCTCATCTTCCATATCGGGTCCGGCAAGGAACTTCCCAAGGAGGAAGCGCTGCGGCACGTCGTGGGCGCGATGCAGCGCGTTCTAGAGAGAACGCCCGGAGAATCCTTTCTTGTCATCGAGAACAGCGCGGGCGGGGGGCAGAAGATCGGCTCATCGCCCGAAGAGATCGCGCACATCATGCGGCACGTCGGTTCGCCTCGCGTGAAGACGTGCTTCGATACGGCGCACGCGTTCGAAGCGGGCCTCATCGAGCGGTATGACCGCGAGGGAGTCGCGCGGCTCATCGGACGTTTGGACGAAACGGTAGGGCTTCGTGCGCTCGTGGCGCTCCACGTGAACGACTCAAAGACCGCGTTCAACTCTCATCATGATCGGCATGAGAACATCGGCGAGGGGCAGATCGGTCTCGATGGGTTTCGCGAACTCGCGAAACGCGCGGAGCTTCATGACAAAGCGTGGATCCTCGAGGTGCCGGGCTTCGAGAACGCGGGACCGGACCGACGGAACATCGAGCTCTTGAAAAGCTGCTTTTCTTGACCCCGCCCGCAGGGCGGGGTTAGATGGAGAGAGTCATTTTCTAAAGGAGCGTGGTATGCACCGGCGCACCCGTTGTGGCGGCTACCTTATGCTCGTAATGCTCGTCATGAGCGTCACGACCCTCCTCTACCTGCGTCAGCACCCGGCATCCGAGGCGCACCAGGTCACGGTTCCCGACGTGGAACGATGGACGGAGGATTGCGGCGAATTCCAGCCGATCGAGTTCTTTCTTCTCAAGTTCTGCGCAAATCCGGACGGAAAGGGCGAGATCGGCGTCCGGGGGTTTTACCTGACCAAGGGCAGAGAGATTTACATCGGCAAGGCCTGGGGGATCACCAAGGACCCCGCAGGCGGCATCATGCCCGTGAACCTCAAGCGCATCCGCGTACTGCTCGTGCTTAAGGACGGACGCGAGTTCCAGGGCGCGGCCGGCGCCAAGCCGGAGATGACGGCCGTCTTCGACAAGCGGGGCGATCAGATCGGCATCAAGCTGCGCCTTAGGGGCGCGGACGGCTCCTACGCCGAGCGCGTCATGATGGCGGATCCGGAAGAGCGATGAGACGCCGCCTCGCGACCCTCGCGCTGCTTCTCGCGGTTGCGATACTCCTGCCGCCTGTCGCGCGGGGCGAAGGTCAGGAGCGGGCCATTCCCAACGTGGAGCGATGGAGGCCGTGCGAAACACGCAGGCCGTATCCGTTCTTCGAGACGGTGTTTTGCATGAACCCGAACGGGAGCGGCGAGATCGGAGCGCATGCGTACCATCTGACAGCGCGCGGCAGGGTGTTTCTCGGCAAGGCCTGGGGGGTGCGGAAGAAATGGGGGGGCCTGTTCGGTCTCAACTACGCGAACATCCGGGCCGTGATGATGCTCGAGGACGGCCGGCTGTTCTTCGGAGCGCGCGGCGCCAAGCCGGAATTCGTTCCTATTCTCGATACTTCCGGTGTCGAGACGATCGGCCTCCGTATCCGGCTCAAAGGCCCCGACGGCTCCTACGCTAAACGGGTCATTAAGAAAGATGCACATTAGAGGCGGCTCTCCCCAGGGCCGCCTTTGCATTCCACTCGCCCAACGTTATACTGAATGCACAACTAAATAAGTTATCAAGAGTGGCAGAGAGAGTACTGGCTCGTTCGATCTGCCCGGCAACTTCTCCCCCAAGGGAAAAAGTGCCTCATCCAGCCCGGAAGGGAAGATAATCGTCGTATTTATTAATGCTTCTCCGCCGGAGGAGTTTTTCGTTTTATGTTCAAATCACCCATCTATACGGTCGAAAGCGTAACGGCGGGGCATCCCGACAAGGTGTGCGATCAGATCTCGGACGCGGCGCTCGATGCCTGCCTGGGGCAGGATGCTCTAAGCCGCGTGGCGGTCGAGACATTCGGTTCGCACGGCCTTCTGGTCGTGGGGGGCGAGATAACCTCGCGCGCCGACGTTGATTTCGAGAAGGTCGCCCGCGAGGTCTACCGCGGCGTCGGCTACCGGGATGACCTGCGCGTTATCACGAACGTCGTGCAGCAATCGCCGGACATCGCCCAGGGCGTGGATACGGGCGGCGCGGGGGACCAAGGCATCATGTACGGCTATGCGACGAACGAGACGCCGGACTATCTGCCACGCGCCGTGGTGCTTGCGCATCGCCTCACGCGCGGCCTCGAAGAACTGCGGCGGAACGACGCGAGATTCACGTGGCTTAAACCCGACGGCAAGTCGCAGGTGACGATGGAGGGCGGCCGCGTGCGCGCGGCGCTTGTGAGTTGCCAGCATGACGAGGCCGCGAAGCAGGAGGAGATCCGGCGCATGCTCATCGCGCATCTTTTCGGACCTGTCATCGGTGATTGTGCGGACGTTGAGATCCTCGTGAATCCGACGGGCGCATTCGTTGTCGGCGGATTTGCGGCGGACACCGGTCTTACGGGGCGAAAGATCATGGTGGACACCTACGGCGGACTCATTCCGCACGGCGGCGGCTGTTTCTCGGGCAAGGACGCCACCAAGGTGGACCGCTCCGCCGCGTACATGGCGCGTTTCGCGGCGAAGAACATCGTCGCGCGCGGCCTCGCGGACGAATGCATCGTTTCGGTTGCCTACGCCATCGGTCGCGCGGAGCCGCTCATGGTGCATGCCGTGGGCGGACATGGAGAGGTCCTTGACGCGTATGTGCGCCGAGAGTTCGATTTCCGTCCGCGCGCCATCATCGAACGGTTGGACTTGCGAAAACCGATCTTTCTTCGCACCGCGGCCTATGGTCACTTCGGCAAAGCGGATATGCCGTGGGAACGGATCGTGTAAACCGGTCTCTGGTATACCCCGTAGTACAACCTCGACTTGGAAACCACTTTGTTGCACGCATAAACGCCATGGCGTTTATAAGGGTAAGATTTTTTGCACAAAAATAGGCGTTCAATAACCTTGGTCGAGGTTGATATACGGGGTATACTAAAAAGGTAGAAACAATGAAGTTTTTTTCTAAACCCCTCAAGGTGCTCTTTGTCGCATCAGAAGCGGGACCCTTCATGAAGGTGGGGGGGTTG
This sequence comes from uncultured Candidatus Saccharibacteria bacterium, assembly GCA_964623795.1. GTDB lineage: Bacteria > Patescibacteriota > Minisyncoccia > UBA6257 > CAYSDW01 > CAYSDW01. The sequence continues at coordinate 6,673 of CAZUVI010000019.1, forward strand.
GGCGAGGTGATGCATTCGCTTCCGAAGGCGCTTCGCGCGCAGGGAGTGGACGCGCGCGTGATGGTCCCGCGGTATGCGGCGATGGACGCGAGCCGTTTTCCGCTCGTTATGGAGCGGGAGGGGCTTATGCTCGCGCGGACGGAAGAAGATCCGCAAGGCCTCTTTGTTTCCAACGTATTGCGCTATGAGGAGAAACGGCAGACGGTCGCCTACTTTCTCGAGAACATGGAGTATTACGAGAAGCGCGCGAACGTGTACGGCTATGCCGATGACGCGGCGCGCTGGGCCCTGCTCTCCAAAGGAACGCTGGAGTTCGTGAGGCAGAGCGACTGGAAGCCGGACGTGATCGTCTCCGCGGACTGGCAGGCGGGGCTTATCCCGAACTATCTGCACACGACGTACCAGGAGGACCCCCTGCTCAAGGGCATTGCCACCGCCTTTTCAATTCACAATCTCTCGTATCAGGGGTCGTTCGATCATCATTTCGTAAGCGAGATGGATTATGACTCCGGTTCCGCCGCGATCCCTCCGCTGGGCGATGAGCGCTTCAGCAAGATGAACTTCATGCGCCGCGGCATCCGCTACGCGGACGTCATCAATACCGTTTCGCCGACCTATGCCCAGGAGATCACCACTCCAGAGTACGGCGAGCTTCTGGACGATTTGCTCCGCGAGCGGCGGTCGCGCCTCTTTGGGATTTTGAACGGCATCGATCGCGACTCCTACGATCCGGCGACCGACCCCCGCCTGGAGGCGCGGTATGACGCGAAGACGGTCTCGCGGCGCGCGGAAAACCGGACGGCCCTGCGCCGGAAGTTCAATCTGCCGGACGATCCCACGGTCCCGCTCCTCGGCATCGTCTCACGGCTCACGGACCAGAAAGGATTCGGACTGCTCTTGGATGCGGCGCATCCGCTCCTCGCGAATTTCAAGTTCCAGCTCATTGTTCTGGGAAGCGGAGATCCCAATCTCATGTCGTTTTTCCGGGATCTTGCGGAACGTTATCCCCAACAGGTTGCCGCGCATCTTACCTACGACGAGGCGCTGCCGCGCATGATCTATGGCGGCGCGGATGCGATCCTCATTCCTTCCCGCTTTGAGCCGTCGGGGCTTACGCAGATGGAGGCGATGCGGTACGGCGCGATCCCGATCGTCCGAAAGACCGGTGGACTCGCGGACAGCGTTCTTGACTATGCGCCCGAGGCGCAAACAGGCACAGGGTTCGTCTTCGAGAAATTCGACCATCATGCTTTGTTCGGCACGATCGTGAGGGTACTCGAAACCTACCGCTATCCGGACGCCTGGAAGGGGATCCAGCGCCGGGGGATGGCCGCTGATTTTTCCTGGCTGAAATCCGCCGAAGAGTATTTACGATTGTTTGACCGGGCCGTTGAGTTTCATGCGCGATCCGCGGAGCAGAGATAGTTGATGCAGGTTCCTTATGTACTGGGCTAATTTTCTGCATTTCTACCAGCCGGCAGGTCAGCAGCCGGATATTTTGGAAGCGGTGGTGGTTCAGAGCTATCGGCCGATCCTGCGGGGTATACAAGAGCATAAAAATGTCCGGCTGACCTTGAATATTAACGGAGCGCTTCTGGAGCTCTTTGATAAACATCAACACAGAGATCTGATCGATACGTTAAGGGAGCTTGTTAAAGAGGGGCGACTGGAGCTGACCACTTCGGCTAAATTCCACGCTCTTCTGCCCTTTCTTGAAGAAAAAGAGATTGTAAGACAAATAGAAACCAACAACGAAACACTGCATTTTTATTTTGACCACGATTATCGCCCTGTCGGTTTTTTTCCACCGGAGATGGCGTATGATGAACGGCTTCCCAAAATCGTCGAGTCCCTTGGTTTTAAGTGGATGATCTTGGATGAAATTGCCAAATCGGGCAAAACTCAAACAGTTGACTACCGTAAACTGTATAAAATAAAAGATACCGGCCTGCTCGTTTTTTTCAGGGAACGGCGCCCCAGTAATTTGATTATGAGCGCCGTAGTGCGGTCATACGATTCATTAAAAGAAGTTATGAAGGAAGATTTTGCAAGCGACAGATATCTTATAACGGGAATGGATGGGGAAACATTCGGCCATCATCGGCCGGGCCTTGAGAAGATGTTGTTTGAGATGTTCAAGTCATCGGATTTTAAATTAGTTCAGGTATCGGACTTGATTAATTACTATAAAGACATTGAAGAGGTCGAGCCCGTAAAATCAACGTGGGCATCAAGTGAAGAAGACATAGAAAGAGACGTTCAGTTTTTATCGTGGAAAGATCCTCAAAATGAAATTCATGCCTGGCAATGGGAATTGGTCAATTTAACATTACGGTCCGTTTACGACTTAAAAGAGAATCATGTTTGTTACGCCGATATCAGAACCAGAATGGATGCGGCTCTGGCCAGCGATCATTTTTGGTGGGCTTCAGCCAAGCCATGGTGGAGTCTTGAAGAGATAGAACGAGGCGCTTTTATGTGCCTCGACGTTGTAAGAAGAATTCCGAACATTTCTCATAAAAGCGTTGAGCGGGCGGGGAAGTTGTATGAAAACATAGTTTCAACAGCTTTTGAATGGAAGAGAAGCGGTAAAATTTATCAAATAGCCAAAGAAAGACAAGGGGTCTTCCGCATCCCTTTTCGGGAGAGAACATTTGAACAGGGAGGGGTTGAAAAGGGCGTTTACGAGGGCTTTGTGGCGATGTTTAAGGAACTCGAAAAAAAAGCTGCCGAAAATCAAGAATATGAAAAAGCGATTATGTGGCGGGATGCCATTTATAAAATAGAAAATAAAAGCGATATCTATGACATGATTCACGCCACCGAGCTTCTAAGAACGAAGATACCGAATGAACAGGTTGAGAAAATGCTTGATAAATACACTGAACGATATAAGAAAATTCGCGGCGGTCAGCCCGAGCAGCGCGGAGCGTAAAGAATGCCATGAGGCGTTCGGAGC
>CAZUVI010000020.1:0-9305 GCA_964623795.1 uncultured Candidatus Saccharibacteria bacterium
TGCGCGGCGCCAAAACGTTCGCCTCGTTCTACGCGTGGCTCGCGCAGCCGGGCATTCTTCCGTTCATTGACTTTGTGAACGAGTGGGGGCTCACGATCCTCGGCATCTCGCTCATGCTCGGCTTGTTCGTCGGAATAAGTTCCCGTCTGGGCGCGCTCCTCATGGTGCTGTACTACTTTCCAGTCCTCGAGTTCCCGTACCTCGACCACAGCTTTCTGGTCGACGATCACATCATCTACGCGCTCGTGCTTTTATATTTCGCTTCGGTGCGGGCCGGGAGAATGTGGGGTTTGGACGAGTGGTGCGCCAAACTGCCGCTCTGTCAGCAATATCCGGCGTTGCGGCAGTTCTTCGGCTGAAAGGTCGAGGCAAAAGCATTTTCATTCATGGAGTTCGATAAGGGAAAATTTTCGTTTGCGGCCGCGCTCACGGTAGGCATCGTCTACGTGGTATGCGCGCTCGTCGTTGTAGCCGCGCCCGACGTGGCGTTCACGCTCTTGGGTTGGATAGCGCATCTGGTGAACGTGGAGAAGTTTGCAGCGGACGTGGCAGTGACCGCGACCGGCTTTATCGGGGGCCTGGCGCAGACGGTCGTCTACTCGTACGTCATCGCCTGGCTCTTCGCCTGGTTGTATAACCGGTCGGTGAAGCGTGGCTAGCGTCCTCGGCCTCACGGGGCAGTACGCATGGCTCGTCTGGAGCTTGCTGCTTTTGGCCGTCTGGTTCGGAGTCTATAGCTCATTATCGGGCCGGCGCGTGAGCAGAAAGGAGATGCTCCTCGTAAGTGTTTGGACGGCGCTCCTCGGCCTCACCGAACCCTTGTTCGTTCCCGAATATTGGGATCCGCCCTCTCTTTTCGACCTTGCCCGACGGACCGGTTTTGATCTCGAAAGCATCATCTTTGCCTGGAGCGCCGGCGGCTTGGCCGCGGTGGGATTCGAGCGGCTCTTTCCGGCGCGCCATCGCGCGCTGCCGGCTGCTGCACATCACGCGCCCCGCCACCGTTTTCACGCGCTTGCCCTGCTTTCCGCTCCGCTCATCTTCGCGATCTTCTACGCATCGAGCGAACTGAACCCCATCCACTCGACGATAATCGCGCTTGCCTGCGGAGGCATCGCCGTCGGACTGTGCCGCCCGGACCTCTGGAAGAAACTTATCGCGGGCGCGTTTTTGTTCCTGGGGCTCTACTTCCTCTATTTCCTGGCGCTCAACGCCTTTTTTCCGGGATATGTGGCGCAAGTTTGGAATCTTGGCGCGCTCTCGGGAGTTCTGGTTGCCGGTATCCCGCTCGAGGAATTGGGATTCGCCTTCGCCTTCGGTTTCCTCTGGGCAGGTCTTTACGAGCACATAAACTGGTATGCGCTCGAGACGGACCGCCGCGGAGCGGCCGCTCCTTGACACGTGGCGTTATAATGAGAGTACGGTCCTCATTTCGTTGTTTAACGTCTTCATGAGAAGGATCTCATTATATTTTATCTTCATCGTTGCGGCCGGCGCGCTTACGGTCTCGTTCTGGCTGTACCAAAAATACTTCCGCTCGGAAGAGGGGCGCCAGCTTTCCTTTGTCGTGGAGCGCGGCGATATCGAGGAGCTGGTGCGCGTGCGCGGCGAGGTGGTGCCAGAGAAGGAGTTCGACCTCAGCTTTCCGTCCTCGGGCATCATCGCGAGAATAGCGGTGCGCGAAGGCCAAGGGGTCGCGGCGGGCTCGGTGCTCGCCGAGCTTGACCGCAGTGAGCTCCAGGCGCAGCTCCTCGAGGCAGACGCCGGTGCCGCGGCAGAGCGCGCCAAGCTTGAAGAAATGAAGCGCGGCAGCCGCGTCGAGGACATCGACGTGAAACGGGCGGAGCTCGAGAAAGCACGGCAGGACCTCGCGAATCTCCATACGGGAACCCCCAACGTCCTCAAGGATGCTTACACCAAGGCGGATGACGCCGTGCGCGCGAAGACCGCAGGGATATTCAGCGGTTCCAAGACGACGTTTTATGCGTTGACGTTCAGCGCGTGCGATGACCAGGCAAGAATAGACGCCACGTCCGGCCGCCTCGCGGCCGATGTGCTCCTTGATGCGTGGCGCGCCGAATTGGACGCCATCTCTGCGCTGTCCAAACGGGAAGAACTCGAAGCGGCGCTCCGAAAAGCCGAGAACCACCTCGCGCAGGTCAGATCGTTCCTTGACGACCTGAACGACGTGCTGACGGCCGGCTGTACGCTGAACAACTCCTCGCTCGACACGTACCGTACGAACGTGAGCACCGGCCGCGCGAACGTCAACACCGCTATCGCGAACGCGAACGGCAGAGAGGAGGATATCGCTTCCCAAAAAACGACGGTCGCGAAGATAGAGAAAGAGCTGACGCTGAAGCTTGCCGGCGCGGCGCCGGAGGAAATTGCGGCGCAGGAAGCCCAGCTTCGCCAGGCGGAGGCAAAGGCCCAGCTTACCCGCGCGCAGCTTGCGAAGGCGGTCTTGCGTGCCCCCTTCGCAGCCAAGGTGGTGAAGGTCCACGTTGAGCAGGGCGAGATATCCCAACCGGGAACGCCGGCGGTCTCGCTTGCCTCCGCTGCCTTCAGGGTCCAGGCCGACGTTTCCGAGCTTGATATCGGCAAGGTGCGGGAGACGAACGGAAACGAAGCGCGCCTCCGGCTCGACGCCTTTCCCGGCCGGGAGTTCGAAGGCACGGTTGTTTCCGTGGACCCCCAGGAGATCGACAAGGAAGGTGATAAGTACTTTCGGGTGAACGTCGTGTTCGATGCCGCGGGCGTCCCGGTTCGTTCCGGCATGAGCGCCGATCTTGTCCTCAAGGGCGTGCGCAAGGAGGGCGTACTTAAGGTTCCGGAGATCGCGGTGTACGCGGTCGATGATAAGCGCTTCGTCAGGGTGCTCGAGGACGGCAGTGAGCGAGAGGTCGAAGTGGAAACCGGCATCACCGACGACGAGTCCGTCGAGATCGTGAGCGGACTTCGCGAGGGTCAGATCGTGGTCGTTTCGAGCGATTAACGGATACCTACGATCGTGCCGCATCTCTCGCCACGCAAGGATCCGGTATGCGGGATGGACCCGGAAGGACTTACGGGATTGTCTTCCCATACCCACAACGGTCGGGAGTTCCTCTTTTGCGATGCGGATTGCCGCGACCGGTTCAGCAAAGATCCCGAGAAGTTCCTGGGCGAGCCGCTCATTCGCGTCGAGGACCTCTGGAAAAAATTCTCCCTGGGCGGCGCGAGCGTTGAGGTTTTGCGGGGCTTGAGCGCGAACATCTGGGAGGGTGACTTCGTGGCCATTTTAGGTCCCAGCGGCTCCGGCAAGAGCACGCTCTTGAACATGATGGGCCTTCTTGACCGTCCGACGGCGGGGAAGGTCTTCCTGCGCGGCGAGGATATTTCCGTGTTGCCGGACGAACGCCGCGCCGAGCTCCACTCCCGCATGTTCGGCTTCGTCTTCCAGCAGTTCCACCTTATTCCATGGCTCACGGCCTACGAGAACGCGGCCCTGCCGCTCCTCTTTGCGGGCAAGAGCGCGGATTCGGATGCCCTGCGGCAGCTGTTCCGCGACTTCGGTCTTTCCGAACGCATGTCGCACCGTCCCTATGAACTTTCCGGCGGCGAGCAACAGCGCGTGGCGCTGCTCCGGGCTTTGGCAAACGACCCGGCCATCGTCTTAGGGGACGAGCCGACCGGCAATCTTGATTCCGTGACCGGCAACCGGCTTCTTGAGGTCCTCATCGATCTCAATAAGGCGAAGAAGAAGACGCTCGTCATCGTGACGCACGATGCCGACATCGCGGGGCGGGCCGACCAGATCATTGTCGTGCGGGACGGCAATGTCGTGCGCGATCACCACCGGCACAAGGGGATCTACGCCGAATGAACATGCTGACGCAATTTCTCCGACTCATCCTGAAGGGCCTGCGCCATCGTTCGCTCCGAAGCTGGCTTACGATCCTGGGCATTGTTATCGGCATCATGCTCGTCGTCGCCATTTTCGCGTTGGGTGGCGGGATCCAGAATGCGGTGGCCCGTCTTCTTCAGCAATTTGGCTCCGATCTGGTCATCATCCTTCCGGGAAAGGAAACGAACCCGTTTCTGGCGCTTGCGGGCGGCCAGAAGTTCAAAGAAGAAGATCTGCTTGATCTGAACAAAGTGCCGGGGGTCCGGTTGGTTGTCCCGATGAGCGTGGCCGTCTTGAATGTAGAGTTCAAAGGAGAAATAAAGGCGGTAATGGTCCACAGTCAGCCGTGGCGCGAATACAGAGTTGTCGCCGAAGAATCCAAGGCCCTGAAGCTCATTGCCGGGGCATGGCCGGAGAACGAAGAGACCCGGGAGCTGATCCTCGGATACCGCGCCGCCTTCAAGCTTTTTAAGATCTCACCGAAGGTCGGCGATGATCTGATCATCAAGGGACGCCGCTTCAGGGTGGCCGGGATCTTTTCGGAGGTCGGCCTGCAGGACGAAGACAACCAGATGTGGATGTCGCACAAGGACTTTCAGGCGCTGACTTCGCAGCGCGGAAAGGCCTCAACCGCCGCTGTGAAGCTCGAAAAGGACGTCGACGTCGATCTGGTGGCGAAGCAGATCAAAGCTCAGCTCGCCACGCAGGAGGTTGTTCGCGATTTTTCCGTGTTGACGCCCGAGAAGGCCAATCAGATCGTGGGGAGCATTCTTTCGGTTGTTGAACTTTCACTGCTCATTATCGCGTTGATCTCCCTTATCGTCGGGGCGATCGGCATCATGAACACCATGTACACTTCTGTCCTGGAGCGTACCAGGCAGATCGGGGTGATGAAAGCGATCGGGGCATCGAGCGATCATATTCTCTCTCTTTTCCTCATCGAGTCCGGCATCATCGGCCTCGTGGGCGGTGTGCTCGGCATCGCGTTCGGCCTCATGACGGCGTACGCGGCTGGATTTGCGGCGGAACAGTTCGGCATCCGCGGACTGTTCTCGTTCGCGTCTCTCGACTTTTTCGGGCTCGCGGTGATCCTCATCATCGCTTTCATTACCGGCGTGGTCTCGGGCGTTCTGCCCGCCCGGCAGGCGGCAAAACTGGAGCCCGCGGAAGCATTGCGCTACGAGTAGCATGCCGAGCAACGCTTTTAAAACCGCATTGTTCCTTTCCGCGTACGCCGTCGCCATGGCGATGGTTGAGGCGGCTACGGTTGTGTATCTCCGGGAGCTCTACTATCCGCAGGGATTTTTCATCCGGTCGGCGGCTGATCTTGCCGTCATTCCGGCGCACATCCTCACGGTTGAGCTCTGGCGCGAAGCGGCGACGATCGTGATGCTTATCGCGGTTGGCTGGCTCGCATCGCCGCGCCGCGGCATGCGCATAGCGGCGTTTCTCTACGCATTTTCCGTCTGGGACCTCGGCTATTACCTTTTTCTCTATCTTTTCTTGAGTTGGCCGCCTTCGCTCGGGACAACGGACGTCTATTTTTTGATCCCGTGGCCGTGGCTCGGTCCGGTGTGGATCCCGCTCGCGCTTTTTGCCGCGGTGGGCGGAGCGTCGCTCTACTATCTTTTGAAGAAATGACATCATGCCCTACGAAGTTATTGCCCATACCGCCGACTTGCGGCTCAAGGTAAGCGGCAAGGACCCGGAAGAGCTCTTCCGTGAGGCGCTCAAGGGGATGTCGAGCGTGCTTAAGGCGGACACGCACCAGCTCCCGGTTTCGCTTCGCCAGACCGTGGCGGTGGAATCTCCCGATCGCACCGCGCTTCTCGTAGATTTCTTAAGCGCCGCCCTTTCGCGCGCGCAGATCTACCGGGAGGTCTATACCGACGTTCATTTCCGCCACTTCACCGAGCGCGCTCTCGAGGCGGAGCTCATCGGCGCGAAGACGGCCCGGTTCGACGAGGACATTAAAGGCGTAACATACCACGAGGCGAACGTGCGCCAGAACGAACGCGGCGAATGGGAGACCATGCTGGTCTTTGATATATAGACCTTGATGCTTACCAAAAACAGCCTCGTAAAGATCAACGATTGGCTCTGGGAAATATCGCGTTCATATCGCGCCGACATGCGCGTGCCCGCGCGCGTCTACGCATCGGAGAAAATGCTCGAGGAGATCTTCCGCGACCGCTCGCTCGAACAGCTCGTGAACGTGACGACCCTGCCGGGCATAGAGAAGTACGCGCTTGCGATGCCCGACGCGCACGAGGGCTACGGCTTTCCGGTCGGCGGGGTCGCGGCGTTTGATCCCGAGGACGGCGGGATCATCTCGCCGGGCGGCATCGGCTACGACATCAATTGCGGCGTGCGCCTCCTGCGCTCGGAGCGGACCCTGAAAGACATCACGCCGGAGCTCGAAGATCTCGCTCATGCGCTCTACCGCGAGATCCCTTCAGGAGTAGGGAAGGGCGGGCGATTGAACCTGAAGGGCAGTGACCTTGACCGCGTACTTGAAGGCGGAGCGGCGCGGATGGTCGAGATGGGCTACGGGGAGTCGGCGGATCTGCTCCAGAGCGAATCGGAAGGACGATTGCCCGATGCCGATGCGTCGCTTGTCTCGGAGGCCGCAAAAGCGCGCGGCAAGGACCAGCTCGGCACGATGGGCGCGGGCAATCATTTCGTGGAAGTGGGGGTGGTGGACGAGATCTTTGATGCGGCGGAGGCGGCGCGGCTCGGACTTAAAGAAGGCCAGATAACCGTCTTGATCCATACCGGCTCGCGCGGTCTGGGGCATCAGATCGCTACGGACTACATCCGCCTCATGATGCAGGCGATGCCGAAGTACGGCATAACGCTGCCTGACCGCGAACTGGCGTGCGCGCCGTTCTCGTCTCCGGAAGGGCAGGACTACTGGCGCGCGATGTCGGCGGGCGCGAACTTCGCCTGGGCGAACCGCCAGCTTATCACCTGGGAAGTCCGGAAGGCGTGGAACGACGTGCTTGGCAGAGAGCCCGGCGAACTCGCCATGGTCTACGACGTCGCGCACAACATCGCGAAGATCGAGGAGTATTCGGTGAACGGGGGGAAACAGAAGCTCGTGGTTCATCGTAAAGGCGCGACGCGCTCATTTCCCGGCCAGCCCGTCCTCATCCCAGGGAGCATGGGCACCGCCTCATATCTCTTGGTCGGGCAGGAAGGTGCCATGAGGGAGAGCTTCGGTTCGAGTTGTCACGGCGCGGGACGCCGGATGTCCCGCACGGAGGCAAAACGGAAGGTGCGCGGCGACGCGCTCAAAGAGGAACTCAAGGCGCGCGGTATCGCGATCGCGGCCGGCTCGCTTTCCGGCCTTGCCGAAGAGGCGCCGCAGGCATACAAGGACGTGGAGGAAGTGGTGAGCGTGGTACACGGCGCCGGCATCGCAAAGAAAGTTGCGCGCCTTCGTCCCGTTGCGGTGGTCAAAGGTTGATGCACCTGATAGATTAAGGGCAGAACCATTCACAATTCTTCGGAGGTGAAGCGTGGAGAAGGTCCCGGAGATCGTCTGGACCGGCGGCCCCTGCGCCGGGAAGACCACGGGCATTGCCTACGTCTCGGAGAAGCTCCGCGACTGGGGCTGGCGCGTGCTCATCGTGCCCGAGGTGCCGACGATAGTGATCGGCGGCGGCGTGCCGGACATCGGCGCGATCGCCGCGGCTGATACGCGCAAATACATCGAGGTCCAGAAGGAGTTCATCCGCGGACATCTCGAACTGCGCCGCTTCTTCCAGCGCCTGGCCGCCATCTTCAAGGATGAGAAGTGCGTGCTCTTTTGCGATCGCGGCGGGATGGACGCGGCGGCCTACATGCCGCGCGACTACTTCGATGCGGCGCTTGCCGCCGATCGGCTTACGCTCCATGACGTGCGCGACAGCTATGAGGGAGTGCTCTTCCTCGTAACGGCGGCCGACGGCGCCCCCGCGTTCTACACGCTCCTGAACAACAAGGCGCGCCAGGAAGATACGCTCGAGAAGGCGATCGCGGCGGACCAGCGGACGCTCGGGGCATGGGTCGGCCATCCGCACCTTCGCATCATCGACAACTCGACCGATTTCGAGGGCAAGATGCGCCGCTCGCTTGCGGCCATCGCCCGCATGCTCGGCATTCCGGTGCCGCTCGAGATCGAGCGGAAGTTCCTGCTCCGGCGGATGCCGGATCCCGCGGACCCGCGTCTGCGCTCCGTGCCGATCGAAAAGATCGCGATCGAGCAGATGTATCTTCTCCCGCGGGACGGCGCGCAGCTCCGCATCCGGCGGCGCAGCCAGGGCGATTCGGCGACCTTCTATAAGACGCGGAAGGTTCCCGTTGGGCCCCGGACGCGGCACGAGACCGAGAGCTTCATCGACCCGGTGGAATACCTCCATCTCCAGGCGCTGCGAGACCCGCAGACGGGTGTGATCCGCAAGAACCGTTATTGCTTCCCGTACCGGCACCAGTATTTCGAGCTCGACCAGTTCAAGAATCCGGAGGACCTGGTGCTTCTCGAGATCGAGCTCACCGAGGAGAACGACCGGCTGGAACTCCCGGACTTCCTCGAGGTGGAGCGCGAGGTCACGGACGAACCCGAATTCGAGAACTACGCCATTGCCCGGCGCATTGCGGCCCGCTTCTAGCGGGCCGCTCCATTTTTATGTGATAGAATGTGGAAAAGGTCGCATCACCGTTTCAAACATGGCACACACACATACATTGCGAGTCGCAGCCCTCGGTACCGTGATCGCGCTGGCCTTCACCCTTGCGGTTCTCGTGCCCGGGTTGGGCAACGCGAATGAAGTCGACGAGAAGAACGTGCAGAAGGTCGAGAAGGTCGAAGTAAAAAGCATCTCCGACATCGACGACCTGGTGGAAGGGAAGGGCGAGTTCAAACTCGAGAAGTTCCCGGCCGAGCTCGAAAAGAAGTTCGAGACGCGCCAGGCGACCCTCACCATTAATCCGCAGGGCAAGGTTCTGATCGTCGCGGGCGAAGTTGCCGAGGCGAACTGGCCGAATCTCAAGGTAAAGATCTGGGGGAACGCTCTTGCCGTTCACGTGATGCCGGACGCGAAACTCATCGGCTTCACGAGCAACGCGACGAGCACCGTGCAGGCCGCTGTCGGCGACAAGGTGGACGTTCTTGGCTACGCCGAGGAAGCGACCGGCCTTGTCCACGCGACGACCTTCAAGAACCGTTCCCAGGCGAACAAGGAGGCCGACGGGATCCGTGCCCGCATCCAGGAGCTTCTGAAGCTCATCGACGACTTGCGCTCCCAGCTTAAATTGAAGGAAAAAGCGACCGTTCCGGGATTCTAATTCCGTCCTCGGAATGCATCGGCGCCCCATCGGGGCGCTTTTGCTTTTCTGATAGAATGGACGTAATGCCGAAGCCCCCCAAAAGAGCAAA
>CAZUVI010000021.1:0-9091 GCA_964623795.1 uncultured Candidatus Saccharibacteria bacterium
GTCGAAGTTCTCGAGAAGCTGTTGGAAGAGGCGGCGCGCCTCCCGGCGGTACTCAACTAGGGGGTCATGCTGGCCGTACGCGCGGATGCGCACGGACTCCTGCACGCCTTCCATGTCTTCGAGATGGTTCATCCAGAGAAAGTCGAGCGCGGAGAGAAGCCGCCCGGGGACTTGCGGATCATCCACGACCTGCGTGAGCCGCCGCGCGACGAGCGCTTCCGCGAATTCGCGAAGAAGATCGCGGCCCACCCGCGGGTCGCTCTCTGCGATCTTCTTCGCCGCCTCATCGAATGCCTGGGGAGTGTCCAGGAGGCGCGCCTCTTCGAGAATATTTTTCATCGTCCCGAGCTGCCACTCGGAAATGAGTTCCCCGGCCGCGATCTGCGAGATCAGAAGCTCCATCTGGCGCGCGAGCGCTTCCCCGATGATCGTTTTGAGGACGCTTTTTTCCACCGCCTCAAGGATCGCCTGCCTGCGCCGGTAGATGTTGCTCCTCTGCATGTTCAGAATGTCGTCGTACTCCAGGAGATGCTTGCGGCTGTCGAAATGCATGCCTTCGATCTTGCTTTGCGCCTGCGCCACGGCCCGCGAGACGAACTTGGAATGGATCGGCACGTCGTCCGGAATGTTGAAGTTCGTCATGAGGCGCTGAATGCGGTCGCCACCGAAGATGCGGAGCAGGTCATCCTCGAGCGAAAGGAAGAACCGGCTCGAGCCGGTGTCACCCTGGCGTCCCGCGCGGCCGCGGAGCTGGTTGTCGATGCGCCGCGCCTCATGCCGCTCCGTGCCGATCACGTGGAGACCGCCTGCCTCGCGCACGAGACGTCCCTCCTCGAGAGTCGGCGGGTTGCCTCCCAGGATGATGTCCACGCCGCGGCCGGCCATGTTGGTGGCCACCATTACCGCGCCGGCGCGGCCGGCCTGCGCGATGATGGCGCCTTCGCGTTCGTTGTTCTTGGCGTTCAGCATTTCGTGCGGAATGTTCGCCGCCTGGAGCGCAGCCGAAACGAGCTCGTTTTTGGCGATGGAGACCGTGCCGATCAATATCGGCTGGCCTTTGGCGCGCCGCTCTTTCACTTCTTGCACGATCGCCGCGAGCTTGGCGGCGGTATTCTTATAGACCGCGTCCGGCAGATCCTTCCTGACCATCGGCTTGTTCGGCGGTATGCTCACCACCTCAAGACCGTACACCTTGTGGAACTCCTCGGCCGAGGTCTGCGCGGTACCCGTCATGCCGCCGATCTTTTTATAAAGACGGAAGTAGTTCTGGATGGTTATCTTCGCGTACGTGCGCGACTCTTCCTTCACGAGTACGCTCTCCTTGGCCTCGATCGCCTGGTGCAAGCCGCCCGAATAGCGCCGGCCTTGCATCAGCCGCCCCGTGAACTCGTCCACGATGACGACCTCGCCGTCCTTTACCACATAGTCGCGGTCGCGCCTGAAAAGCGCCCTGGCCCGCAAACTCTCCTCAAGATAGTGCACCAGCCGCAAGTTCTCCGGAGAATAAAGATTCCGGAGCCCCAGCGCATGTTCCACCTTCTCGATGCCCTCCTCGGTAATGCTTGCCGTCTTAAGCTTTTCGTCCACCGCATAGTCGCTCCCCTCTTCGAGCTTGGCGGCGATACGGGCAAAGGTCTTGTAGTATTCGCTCGACTCGGTATCCGGCGCCGCGATAATGAGCGGCGTGCGCGCCTCGTCGATCAGGATCGAGTCCACCTCGTCGATGACGGCATAGTGATGGCCGCGCTGGACCCGCGCTTCGAGGGAATACGAGAGATTGTCGCGCAGATAGTCAAAGCCGAACTCATGGTTCGTGCCGTACGTGATATCGGCCAAATACGCCTCACGGCGCGATATCGGCCGCAGATATTCCTGCTGAACCAAGAAGCTCCCCGTCGTGTCCCGCTCCTTGTCGATCGCGGTTCCCGCCTCCGGCGGGATCTCCCATGCCGGGTCATACAAATAGGCGCTCTCATGCGCCAGGCAGGCAACGCTCTGGCCAAGCGCGTGGTAGATCTGCCCCATCCAAACAGCGTCGCGGCGCGCCAAATACTCGTTCACCGTAACGACGTGCACGCCGTTCCCCGCAAGCGCGTTCAGGTAGAGCGGCGCGGTGGCGGTGAGCGTCTTGCCCTCGCCCGTAAGCATCTCGACCGCGGTGCCGCGGTGGAGCCAGATGCCGCCCAGAAGCTGGACGTCAAAATGCCGCTGGCCAAGCGTTCTCCTCGCCGCTTCGCGCACAAGCGCGAACGCTTCGGGAAGGACATCGTCGAGCGCGGCGCCCTCTCCGACCCTCGCCTTCAGCGCGCCGGAACGCTCTTTGAGCCCCTCCGGTGAAAGGTTCCGGATCTCCGGTTCGAGATCGTTTATGGCGCGAACAAGGCGAGGAAGCTGCGGCGATGACTTAAAGACCGATTTCAGGAATCCGAGCATGCACTCATTCTATACATTTTGTCCGGAAAAGGAACGGTCCTACGCCATTTCGCGTAGGACCTTAAGCACCCAAAGAATGGAGACGCCGCCTGGGTCGCGGCTCGGGTCGACCTCGACCACGTCAAGGGCGCGGATATTCTTCATCGCGGCCAAGCCCTGTATCAGCATCGTGAACTGGTGCTGATCGAGACCGCCGGGACTTGGCGTCGTCACGCCGGGTACGATCGAGGGATCGGCCACGTCCATGTCGATCGTCACATAGCCGCGCCAGGCGCGGCCCGCGGCGCGCGCGGCGTAAAGCACAATGTCATGGAGAACGCGGTCGATGTCTCTCGTGTGCATATCCGCCATCTCCAGCACTTGGATGTCGTGCCGCCGCATGAACTCGCGCTCATCGCGTTCCGCGTCGCGCCAGCCGACGCCGACGATCCGCCGAGGATCGAGACCGTCGTCCACGAGACGCCGGAGCCAGTCGGAATGAAGCGGACTTCCCGGGCCCTTTGCGCAGAGATCCGGGTGCGCGTCGAGCGAGATGATGACCGCCTCGTCGCCGTACCGCTCACGGAAAGCCGAGAACGTGGCGTGCGTGATCGAGTGGTCGCCGCCCAAGAATGCGGTGCGCTCCTCTCCCGCTCTTTCGAACGCGCGGCGCGCAAGCGCTTTCACGCTGCCGCCGCAGTCAGAAAGGCGGGTGCTGGCGAAGACCAGTCCTGCCGAACGTCCGTCCTCCGTGAGAAAAAAGACGCCCTTCGCCGCCCACGCCTCATACAGGGAGCGGACGGCATCCGGCGTGAAGACGGTACCCTCCGTCCGCGCGATGTTGGATGCGCGGCTGGAGTTGCTCCACGGAACCGAGAAGACCCGCATGCGACCCTCCTTTAACTCTCAAATGTTCCGCCGTGAGTATAGACGACCGGCGACAAAACGCAAAACGAGGCGCGGCGCGCCTCGTTATCGGGAATCTATGCTCGTCCCGTCGTTTTTTGCTTGTACTTCTCGATCTCCTTCTTGAGCTTCATCCGCACCTTGGTGACCGCCACGCGCATGTCCCAATGTTCTTCCCGCGCACGGAGCATCGCGCCCGGCAGTTTAAGGTTCGCTTCCGCATAATAGATCTGGCCCTTTTTGTGATGCCGGGTCGTCCGCGCGATCTCCACGCTCATCGAAACAGCGCCTGCGGCGTCCCAGCGCCGGACCAGTTTTTCGACGCCGCCGAGCTTTTCCTCGGTGTACGTCCGGAGTGCGGGCGAAAGCGACAGATTGGTCGCCTTGATGCGTATCGTCATGCGCTTATTGTAGCAAGAAAATTAACCGAGATATCCCCACGTATGAAGCCGATCGCTGTCTTCCGCCCACTTTCCTCCGATGTCGGTCCGATAGAACATGTTCAAAACCATGATGTTCTGAACTCTCGAATACACCTGTTTGCGCGCCTCCTCCACCGTTGCCCCGGATCCGGTGACCGCGAGCAAAACCCCGGATTCGCCTGCGATCCTCCAGGCCCCGTCCTCGATCTTTACGTCCTCGATATGGATCCCGTCCAGGTTGGAAGGTTTTTTGAAAAGAATGGGGAGGTCACGGTACATCTCGACCGTCTCCCGGTCTTTCGACTTGGCAAAAAAGGTCGGGACGCTGATCCGGACCACGATCTGAAAACCTTTCTTGGTCTTCAGCTCGAACTGCTCTCCGCGCGCAAGGCGGTACATCCATTCGGCAGCGGGCGTCATAATGCCCTCGAGGTGCATGTGGATCGTGGGGTAGCCGAAGCGCGACGTGAACTCCAGAGGATAGATGCCGCGTCCGTTCACGATGCAGTTGATGTCGATGTAGCCGATGTACCCGGTCCCCTGCAGGGCGGGCAGCATCTTTTCGAGCGTGGCGCGGAAAAGCGCATTGGACTCGCTCCAGAAGGAAAGCGTGCCCATCTCGCCGGCGAACGGGCCGATATCTCCGGGGAAAACCCGTTTGTGCTCAAAATTGACGTTAATGGGGTAGATGAAATCCTTGCCGTTGAAATAAGCGCCGACCGCAACCTCCACTCCCGAAACGTACCGCTGGAGGATGAAGACCGGGGCTTTCTTCTGCCAGACGTCTTTGTTTTGCTCCAGCAACTCGAGAAGGTCCTTTCCGTCCTCTTCTTGCCCGATGAAAAGGAGCCCCTTGCCGCCGGAGGGAGTATTGCCGCTTGGCTTGAAAACGTAACGATCGGGATTCTGGCGAATAAAGGCAACGGCATCGTCGTAGCTCGAAAAATTCCAACTGGGAAGCACGTTCACCCCGTGGCGCTTGAGCTCGGATTGCCCGAATTCCCTGTCTATCTCGAGCCGATCGGTGTACGAAGACCCGCCGATAACAAGCTTTCCCTTCTTGCGAAGTTTTTCGGCTGCCTCGCCGAACTCAACGTCATCGAAGCAAATAACATCCGCCCAATCCGCAAAGTCCTCCCACTTCTCGACTTTTTCCACGAAACCGGCGTAGACGTCGGCATCGCTCTTCGCCTTGATGTAGCATTTCACCTCATGCCCTTCTTTTTTGATCGTCCACGCCAAATCGCCGCTCAAACTCTCGAGCGACACGAACAAGAACTTAAGCGGCGCCTTCGATCCGTCGAGCGGAGTCCCGTTTGCCATTAATGATTGCGGACGTTAAACCTATTTTTCTACTTTTTCAGTAAAAAAACAAGATGTTGATAACTTTTTTAAAAAATGATCACTTCTTCTTCGAGCGCGACCGAGAATTTTTTCTTCACTTCTTTTTTCGCGAGCGCCACAAGCGCGCGCACATGCGCCGGTTCGGCATTCAAGACGTTCACGATGAAGTTCGGGTGTTTGGGCGAGATCATCGCGCCGCCGCACGAGACGCCGCGAAGCTCCGTCTGCGCGATAAGATACGCGGTCGGCACGACCGGAAACGGATCCGTCTTTACCACGTGAGACAGCTCTGTGCGCCGCGCGACGGGCACTTTGTTAAGCGGCACGTTCTTGAACATACTGCCGATATTGGGATAGTCCATCGGATGACGCTCTCTGCGATAGCGGATCTTCTCCTCGACCGCCTTTCGTATCGCTTCTTTGTCTCCGGGACGAAGCGCGAACTTCGCTCCAAGAATGATCTCCTTGCCGTCGCGCCTCTTAAAGATGCTGTTCCGGTACTCAAAGCGGCAGGCGGGATTCTCTCGCGTCACGACCCTCGACGTTCGGCCGGAAATGTCCAAGCTCGTCACCTCCGTCACGCGATCTTTGATCTCGCCGCCGAAACAACCGGCGTTCCCTCGGATCGCTCCGCCCAGCGTGCCCGGAAGCCCCCCCGCCCATTCGAGTCCTTCGAGGTCGTTCCCGGCGGCGAAGTCCAAAAGCTCGGCCATGGAAACGCCGGCGCCGCTCTGGAGGGTCGTTCCCGCGCGCAAGAGTCCGCGCAGGTTCGGTTTAAGCACGAGCCCCGCGAATCCCTTTTCGCTGAACAGAATGTTCGTACCGCCGCCCAAGATAAAAATCGGAAGCCGCTTACTCCTCGCCCACTTTACCACCTCGATAACCTCTTCGGTATTGTTCGGTTCGCAAAAATAGCGGGCTGGACCCCCGATCTTGTAGTTGCTGTGACCGGCGAGCGATACGTTCTCCCTGAACGTCATAACAATTGGGCCGCCTGGGCGGGTACGTAGTGGTGACCTCCAATTCTGTTTTGTAATGAATGAGTGCTCGTCCACGTACCCGCCCGCGCGGCCCAACACAGTGATACTATCACACTTCTAAAAACTTGCCCCGCCTTTCGGCGGGGCAAGTCCAAACAGATTGGGGACAATCCTCAGTCGATATCATCGTTGAGGGCTGTATCCTCATTCATCTGCAAAAAGTATAGCGCAACGGCCGGCAAAAGTCAATGTTCTCTAGAAGAACCGGGCGCGGATGAGGTCGTAGGCGCCGTAGAACGCCGCCCCGAAGAGCGAGGAGAGCATGACCAGAGAAAAATTGAGCGCCGAAGTTCCGAAGACGCCATCGAGCGCGGCAAGAAGCGGCGGCGCGGGAGGCGCCGGGACCACGTCGTAGCGCAGCGCTACATAGCGCGGAGTGACACTTAGCGCGCCCTCGGACTGCGCCGCGGACTCGGTCTGGTTTGCCGCTCCCACCGCACCGCTTGAACCTTCCAAGGCCGCGCTCGGTGCCGGTTCTTCTTCCGCTATGGGAGTGCTCGTAGCGACCTCGTCGGGACTAACGGCCTCTGCCGCGAGTTCTTCGCTCCAAATAGCGGACACGGTCTCCGTTTCGTTGTTCGAAACATCGCGGAACTTCACGTAGACGGTCGTTGTGCCGCTTTCCGGCGCGAAAACCCACGGCTTCTCCTTGTTGTACCGCTCCCATGCCGCGCCGCCAAAGTCCGCGTTGTCAGCCACGATCATCTCGTACGCGTCCTCCGCAGAGAGCGCGAGCGTAGCGGCGCCGGAGGTCGCGGTCTCCTTCGCGATCACGAGCGAGACCGCAGGACTACCGGGCGGGGTCGTGTCGGTAAAGCCGCCTCCCCCGCCGCCACCGCCCGAAGAAACAACGGGCGGACGCGCCGCGGCGTAGACCGAAGCTTTCACGGCCTGAAACGCACAGGTCCCGTTCGCTACCGTGCAGGTTGCCGGCGACACGATGCCGTCCGACGTCCAGCCGGAGGTTCCGTCCGGAGAGCGCATGATATCAAGCGTCTGGCCGTCGAGCGCCTCACCGACATAGATCGAGAGCGTGATGGGAGCACTGAATTCCAGAGTCGTGGTCGCCATGCCCCACTGCAGGGCGCCCTCGAACACGGTGCCCGAACCAAGGTTCGAGAGCGAGGATGTCGCCGTTTCTGCTGCGGTAAGCAATGTTGCGTCAAGGTTCTCGCCGTCCGCGCGGCTGATGACAACGTCCTTCGGCAGCGCGACCGTGCTCGTGCCGTTCGTCCCACTCACGCTCAAGACCACTTTTTGAACGACCTGAACAACAACCGGCGTGGAGGTCGCCGCTGCTGTGGGAACAAAGATATTTTTCGCCACAAGATCGGAAATCTGCTCCGACCCAAGCTCGATCTTTTCTATTGTGTAGAGATATTCGCCAATGGGCGAGACCACGCCGTCTTCGTAGCAAGTGACCGCCTTGATCGTCTTGGTCGCAATAAGCGGGATCGGCGACTCATAGATGCTCCCGACCTCCCCGCCCCCCTCGCCTCCTTCAGGAGCGCAGGCGGGGTCGGTTCCGTCGGTCGTATAAAGGATCGTGAGCGCGATGCTCGCCGCAGAAAGGGCAACGTCCTGCGGCATGGTGTACTCTCCCGCGGCGGGGCTGGCGGCGGGAGCGGCCGCCTCATGATTTCCAAAGTTGCTGTCGGTCAGCGCATCGCCTTCATCGAGCGTCAACATATAGCCGCTCGCGAAATATCCCTCGCCGCACTCCTCATTCTCGGCAGGGAACGTCTGAAGCCAGCTCCCGCCCTCGGGACGCTTCGCGCACAGGAGATAATCACCGCTTTGAAGAGCGTTGAATTCGAAAAAGCCGTTCGCGTCGCTAAGAAGCGAAGAAACAACCTCGCCGATATCGTCGAAGAGCGTGATGTCCCAGCCGACAAACGCCTCGGCTTCGTCTCTCGTGCCGTCGGCATCGGTATCTGACCAGACGTATCCGCACACGGCAGGCGCGCCGTCGATGACATCACAGCCCAGACCATCGGTCACCGCGTCCTCGCCACCGCCGCTCGTTATCACGTCGTCGCCGTCTCCAGCATCGATCGTGTCGACCCCGCCGCCGGAATCGATGACATCATTTCCCGGTCCACCGGTGATGATGTCTTCCCCGCCGTCGCCGTGGATGGTGTTGTTCCCTTCCCCGGCGTTGATCGTATCGTCGCCGCCACCGCCGTAGATCTCATCGTTACCGGACCCCGTAGTGATGATGTCACCGTCTCCGTCGCCGCGGACAACATTGTCGCCGTCGCCCGCGTCGATCGTATCCTTGCCTCCGCCTCCGCGGATATCGTCATTTCCAGATCCCGCGGTAATAACATCATCTCCGCCGTCGCCTTGGATGACGTTACGGCCTTCACCAGCACTAATAGTATCGCCATCGCCGCCGCCGTAGATCTCGTCATCGCCCGATCCGGTCCAGATGGTGTCGCTACCGCCTTCGCCAAAGATGATGTTGTTCCCCTCGCCAGCGTTGATCGTGTCATTTCCGCTGCCTCCAAAGATGACGTCGTTGCCATCGCCGGTCGTGATCGTGTCGTCTCCGCCGCCGCCGAGAATGCAGTCGCCGCCGCCGTTGCCATTGATCACGTCATCGCCGCCCTTCGCATCAATGAAATCATTACCGGCCGTACCCTCGATTGTGTCCGCGTCGCTCGTTCCTTCTATGATGTTGTACTCCTCAAGCGTAGGGCATTCATTCGGCAGCCCGGATGCGAGCGCAAAAGCCGGTACGGAAAATGACGCCCCCGCGAGAAGGGAGACGAGAACTAGGACGCCGAAATGTGCTCGCGCTTTTTGAACCATCGGTGCTCCAATAATACTATAAAGTATATGAAAAGTCAATGTACTGCGGCATCCACAGGCCTCGCCCGCTCTTAGTATACCAACAGAATGCCCCCTCCCCCGCTACTGCCGGAAGACGACGAACTTGTAGCCGGCGAAGTTCCACGCAAAGGT
>CAZUVI010000022.1:0-6959 GCA_964623795.1 uncultured Candidatus Saccharibacteria bacterium
ATCGATAGTGAACAAGTACCGTGAGGGAAAGGTGAAAAGCAGGCCGGTGAGGCCGATGAAATAGAACCTGAAACCATACGCCTACAAGGACCTAGAGCCCGCAAGGGTGATAGGGTGCCTATTGAAGAATGAGCCAACGACTTTAGGTGCGCGGCTTGGTTAATCCGCGATGAGCGGGGGAGCCATAGGGAAACCGAGTGTGAATAGCGCGTGGCCCGCAAGGGCCGTGTCGTGCGCCTAAGACCCGAAACCAGAGCGAGCTTGCCCTGGGCAGGTTGAAGGTCGCAGAAATGCGACTGGAGGACCGAACCGGTGGGTTGTTCAACACCCTCGGATGACCTGGGGTAAGAAGTGAAAAGCTAATCGAGCCTGGTAATAGCTGGTTCTCTCCGAAATAGCTTTCGGGCTAGCGTCATGCATAAACACGCCGGGGGTAGAGCACTGGATGGTCTGTAAAGGGCGAAAGCTCAGCAGACCAATCAAACTCCGAATACCGGCGTAACCGGCATGGCAGTCAGACCATGGGGGCTAAGCTCCGTGGTCAAAAGGGAAACAGCCCAGACCGTCGTCTAAGGTCCCTAAATACGTGCTAAGTGTTAAAGGCAGTTTCACGCCAGTGACAGATAGGAGGTTGGCTTAGAGGTAGCCATCCTTTAAAGAGTGTGTAACAACTCACTATTCGACGGCGTGATGCGCCGAAAATGTACCGGGGCTAAGCACGTTACCGAAAACACGGATTTTGTCGGTCTTCGGACTGACAGAGTGGTAGGAGAGCATTTCGAGCGCAGCGAAGGTTGACCCGCGAGGGCGACTGGAGCGCTCGGAAGAGAGAATGTTGGCATGAGTAACCACAATCCCAATGAGAAATTGAGACCCCGCAAATCCAAGGTTTCCGTGGCACTGTCAATCAACCACGGGTTAGGCGGTCCTAAGGCAATGGTGAGAACCGCAGCTGATGGACAGCAGGTTAATATTCCTGCCCTTCGGGCGCGTTGCGAGGGAGTGACGAGGGACATAAGTCCGAGTGCCTTATTGGTTTGGCATTCATGGCGAGAGATTTCCGATCGCCGTGCGAATGCGCCGTATTTGCGGCGCAAACTCGGGTGAAGAGCCCTCCAAGAAAAGCTCCCAAGCGTTAACGCGCACGGATCCGTACCGTAAACCGACACTGGTGGATGAGGCGAGTAGCCTCAGGGGAACGAGTGATTCTTCCTTAAGGAACTCGGCAAACAAGCGGCCGTAAGTTAGCGATAAGGCCTGCCCTTCGCAAGAAGGGCCGCAGCGAAAGTATCTCTGGCGACTGTTTACCAAAAACACAGCTCCCTGCGAACTCGCAAGAGGATGTATAGGGGGTGACGCCTGACCGATGCGAGAAGGTCAAGACTGGGGGTGTTATGCAGCAATGTGTACTGCCTACTGGTTTAAGCCCTCGTCAATGTCAGCCGTAACTATAACGGTTCTAAGGTAGCGCATTTCCTTTCCGGGTAAGTTCCGGAGCGCACGAAAGGCGTAACGACTGGAGAACTGTCTCAACGATGAGCTCGGTGAAAATGCGATTCCCGTGAAGACGCGGGATACCTGCAGCGGGACGAAAAGACCCCGGGAGCTTTACTGTAGCTTGGTATTGGTTTTAGAACTGCAATGCGTAGCGTAGTGGGTAGAGGTTGAAGGGCCGGTTTCGGCTGGCCTGGACTCGTCAATGAAACACCCATCTTTGCGGTTTTAACGTCTAACCCCAACGGCAAAAACGTTGAGGGACAGTGCCTGGTGGGCAGTTTAAATGGGGCGTTTTCCTCCTAAAGAGTAACGGAGGAGTTTATCAAGGTCGGCTTAGCCCGGATGGAAATCGGGCTGGACGTGTAAAGGCACAAGCCGGCTTAACTGCGAGACCTACAAGTCGAGCAGATGCGAAAGCAGAACTTAGTGACCCGACGGTTCTTCATAGGAAGGCCGGAGACAACGGACAAAAGTTACCCCGGGGATAACAGGCTGGTCTTGCCCGAGAGTTCCTATCGACGGCAAGGCTCGGCACCTCGATGTCGGCTCGCCCTAGCGCGGGGCTGGAGAAGGTCCCAAGCGTTTGGCTGTTCGCCAATTAAAAGGGCACGCGAGCTGGGTTCAGACCGTCAACACCTGAACCAGGAGACATCGAACACGGCGGCTTTCCCGAGTGATCGGGATCGAATAAATCGACTCATATCGGTGAAGTCCTATCATGGTGAAACAACCTGTCATATGGTAGGATAATACCGAGGGAAGTCGTACATGCTTCGTCCAACACAACAGGCATATATTGCAGGATTTCTGGATGGTGACGGCAGTATCTATGTTCGGCTTAAACCGAATCCGACGTATCGGTACGGATTTCAAGTTGCGCCCTACATAGTTCTCTACCAGTCCCAGAAGAGCAGGGATGAATTCGAGAGAATTTGTTCCCTGATCGGATCAGGGCATCTGCGTGTGCGAAGCGACGGCATTCTCGAATATATCGTCGAGAGAGCCGGACCGCTTAAGGAGCTTCTCAGAATGGTCAAACCATTCGTGTTGCTCAAGCGCAAGCAAGTGAACTTGATGACCGAAATCCTCGATAAAAAAGAGCGCGTAAAGTCAAAAGAAGATTTTGCTGCGCTCGCCTCGTTGATTGATCGCTTCCGCGAGTTGAACTATTCGAAGAAGCGTAAGAAGCGTGTATTGACCCCGTAGAGACTTGCTCACAGGAGCAGAGTGTCCCGCCATGACGGGATGCTAAGACGTCGATCTCCTTGATCCGCTCGAAAGAGCTATTAAGGATGGTGGTATAGTCCAAGCAACGAGTAATCGTTGAGTAGTTGCGTGAGACAGGTTGGTCTCTATCTGTTGCAGGCGTTGATACTTGCGGGGAGTTGGCCCTAGTACGAGAGGACTGGGCTGAACGTACCTCTGGTCTACCGGCTTTGCCACCAGGCGAACCGCCGGGTAGCTATGTATGGACGGGATAAGCGCTGAAAGCATCTAAGCACGAAGCCCACCCCAAGATTAGGTATCGTCCGAAAGGACAAGATCTCCTCGAAGACTACGAGGCTGATAGGCTCTAGGTGTGCGCACCGTAAGGTGTTTAGCCAAGGAGTACTAATGATCTCCCGACCATTCCAAAACTGACGTTTTATCCGAAGTCATGAGCGTTTACATGTGCTGGTGTTTTACTTGCGCGTGTCCCACCTCTTCCCTTTCCGAACAGAGAAGTGAAAGTGCGCAAGCCCGATAATAGTCCTTCGGGGCGAACGTAGGGTATGCCGGCACATGCAAACGCTTATTTTTATGGTTTGGTAAACTCACCATCATGAGCCTGCCGAATGATTGTTTGGCGTTTCTCAAGTACAATTAAGACACGAGCCATGCCTTCCTCCCGCACCGCCAAGCAGATCGTCTACGGCATTTTCTACTTCGTCGTTTTTTCCGGGATCGTGAGCGGCGTCTACTTCGGGTTCTTGCGGAATCCCGCATCGTGCTTTGACGGCAGGCAGAACCAGGGCGAGGAGGGCGTGGACTGCGGCGGTCCGTGCGAGTCCTGCGAGATCAGGAAGCTCATGCCGCTCACGGCGGGTTCCGTGAAGGTGCTGTTTGCCGGCGCGAATGCGACGCTCTTTGCCGAGGTGCGGAACCAGAACTTCACGTTCGGTGCCGCTTCGCTTACGTACGCCTTTGAGGTGAAGGACGGCGCGGGCCGCGTCGTGAAGGTCGTTTCCGGCGAGTCGTTCGTCTATCCGGGCGAGATAAAGTATTTCGTCGAACCGGCCGCGGGCGTGTCGCAGGGCGGCGTGAGCGGAGCGAATTTCACGATCTCGAACGTCGCGTGGAAGCGGAAAGAGGAGTTCCCGACGCCTTTGATGCAGTTCCGGGAGGTGAAGACCGAGGAGAAGCAGGGCGGCACCCTTACGACCTCCGGCGTGATCGTGAACGGAGAAACGGTGCCGTTCCGCCGCCTCATCGTGGGCGCGCTCTATGTGGACCAGTTTGGCGCGGTCGCCGGCGCCTCGACGACGGAACTCCGCGACGTGAGACCCTTTGAAGAGCGGTTCTTCCAGATCACGCATCCCGTGCTTCCCGGTCTCGATCTCCGAGCGACC
Source organism: uncultured Candidatus Saccharibacteria bacterium (assembly GCA_964623795.1). Classification (GTDB taxonomy): domain Bacteria; phylum Patescibacteriota; class Minisyncoccia; order UBA6257; family CAYSDW01; genus CAYSDW01. The sequence goes on from CAZUVI010000022.1 coordinate 4,107, forward strand.
AAGCTCTATTTCGAGGGGCGGCGATGAAAGCGATAGCGCGAGTGCAACTGCTTGTTCCCGTGGGGATCGTCCTCGCCGCCGGGCTTTTGGTGTTTCTCTCCTCCGCCCGCCATCTCTTTTGGTATCAGCTTCTCTGGATAACGTTTGGACTCATCGTCTTTGTGGCAGTAGAGCGTTTCGACTGGCGGTCGCTTGTCAACGTACGCTTCCTCGTGGGCGGCGTGTACGCGTTCGGGATACTGCTCCTTGTGCTCACGCTGATTCTCGCCCCTTCGATCCGGGGGGTGCGGAGCTGGCTCGTTCTCGGTTCTTTTCAGTTTCAGGCGTCGGAGTTCATGAAAGCCGCGCTCATTCTGCTCTATGCGCAGTTCTTCTCCCGCGGACATATGCGCATCGCGCATGCCGGCACGCTCGTCACCTCGTTCGCGTTCGCCGCGCTGCCCGCGGTGCTTATCGCGCTCCAGCCGGACCTCGGTTCGGCGCTCATTCTTTTCTTCATCTGGCTCGGGTTCGTGCTTGTCTCCGGCATCCGTTTGCGCCATCTCGCGCTTGCCGCGGTCCTCTTTGCCGTGTTGGGCGCGCTCTTGTGGGGCGTCTGGCTTGAGGAGTACCAAAAAGAGCGCGTCATCGGCCTCTTCGTGCCGGAGCGCGACCCTTTGGGCGTGAACTACAACGTCATCCAGTCGAAGATCGCGGTGGGCTCCGCGGGGTTCTTCGGCAAGGGCTTCGGGCAAGGGACGCAGGTGCAGCTTGGATTCCTGCCGGAGGCGTCCACCGACTTCGCGCTCTCCGCGTTCATCGAGGAGTGGGGGCTCGCGGGCGGCGCGGTTGTCGTGGGCGCCTTCTTGTATCTGCTTGTTGCGATCCTTAGGATCGGAGCGGCTGCGGAAAAGAACTTCGAGAAGTTCATTTGTCTTGGGACGGTCATCATGCTCTCCACGCACTTCGCCATCAATGCGGGTTCGGCCCTGGGATTCCTTCCCGTGATCGGCGTGCCCTTCCCGTTCTTGAGCTACGGCGGCTCGAATTTATTGACCAGCGCGTTCCTCGTTGCTATCATTCACTCCATTGCAGCGCGGACCTGACATCTGGCTCATCGTGGGCGTTCTCGGCATCGCTTCGGTCGCGATGCTTTTTGGTGCGGCCCTTGTTTTTGCCCAGTTGCGGCCCGTCGGCGGCACCGCGGCGGAACGGCCCTTCGTGGTCCAGCCGGGCGAAGGCGCCCGATCGATCGCGGAACGGCTGGAAGGAGCGGGGATCATCCGCTCGCGTACCGCCTTTATGCTCTTCGGCGCGTTTTCGGGCGCTGTGCGCACGCTGAAGCCGGGCCAGTACGAACTTTCGCCCTCGATGTCCGCGCTCGTTATTCTCTCCTCGCTCCGTGAAGGGGCGAACCGCGAAGTGGCGGTCACGATCCCCGAAGGCGTAACCGTGCGCGAGATCGACGGCATTATGGCGGAAGCCGGCGTGACGCCGCGCGGCCGGATCATTGAGATCGCGGAGGCGCGGAAGCTCGAGGGCCGGCTCTTTCCCGACACGTACCGCTTTTTCGTGCCGAGCGAACCCGAGGACGTGATCGCTCGGCTCACCCAGACCCACGAACAGAAAGCGCTGCCCATCCTCCTCCTCGAGCCCGCCCGCGCCTACGAGAATCTCATTTTGGCGTCGCTCATCGAAAAGGAAGTGCCGGATTCCGAGGAGCGGCGCATCGTTTCCGGCATCTTGCGCAAGCGGCTCAAGGCGGGCATGGCGCTCCAGGTGGATGCCTCGATATGCTATGTAAAAAAAGGGCCGTGCCACCCCGTGACCGCGGGCGACTTGACGTTGGATTCGCCTTATAATACATATAAATATAAAGGGTTGCCGCCTGGTCCGATCTCGAACCCCGGCACGGATGCCCTCCGGGCGGCGCTCGGCCCCATCGCCTCCCCATACTGGTTCTATCTGAGCGATCCCGTGACCCAAAAGACCGTATTCGCCAAGACCCTTGACGAACACCGGCAAAATCGTGTTAAATATCTGAACCAATAATATACGAGGCGCCAGAAACGCTCTGCGGGTTCTTTTTTGTTCGTATAAGTCCGCGGCAGGCCATGCCTACCGGCAGGCAGGCAGGCCGTGCCCCGGAAGGGTTGTGTGTGTGCCGTCACCTATGCTCTCCTGATGCCTAAACTTCCCACAAAAGTTTTTTCGTCCCACGCCGGCCTCCGCGTTCCGGAGACGAATCTGGCCGAGCTCCAGACCAATTCCTTCAACTGGTTCCTGAAGGTTGGTCTTAAGGAGCTCTTCACCGAGATCTCGCCGGTCCGCGACTACACCGGAAAGGAGCTCGAACTCCACTTCGAGGATTTTTATTTTGACGAACCGAAGTTCGACGAGGCCTACGCGCGCTACAAGGACCTTACGTACGAGGCGAGTTTGCGCGTGAAGCTGCGTCTTTCGAACAGGAAGAGCGGCGAAGAGCGCTCGCAGGAGGTGTATCTCGGGGACTTTCCGATCATGACCGACCGGGGGACCTTTATCATCAACGGCGTCGAGCGCGTCGTGGTCTCCCAGCTTATCCGTTCATCGGGCGTCTACTTCACCGCCGAGATGTGGCGCGGACGGAAGCTCTTTGGCGCCAAAGTGATCCCGAACCGCGGCGCCTGGCTCGAGTTCGACACGGAGTCCGACGGCTTTATCGGCGTGAAGATCGACCGCCGCCGCAAGACCGCCGCCACGGACCTTCTGCGCATATTCGGCATCGATGACGTCGAAGAGATCAGGCGCCTGCTCGGAGGCGCGACCGACGGCCCCATCAACTTCCTCGAAGCGACCCTTAAAAAGAGCCCCGCGAAGAGCGCGAACGACGCG
>CAZUVI010000022.1:6969-8921 GCA_964623795.1 uncultured Candidatus Saccharibacteria bacterium
TAAGACGGCGTTTAAAGAATTTGATAATGGGCCGGTCAAATATATTGACGCAACATTGAAGAAGGATGTTGGAAAAGATCTTGCCGGTTCGTACCTCGAGATTTATCGGCGCCTCCGACCGGGTGATCCGGCTACTTCACAGACCGCGCAAAACCTTATCGATCCCATGTTTCAGCGGTTCGACCGCTACGATCTCTCGAACGTCGGCCGCTTCAAGCTGAATCAGCGCCTCGGCCGCAGCGCGACGGACTCGCGGCTCCTGGAGAAGGAGGACGTGGTCGCCATCATCCGCGAGATCATCCGCCTGAACAACGACCAGGCCGCGGAGCCGGACGACATCGACCACCTGGGCAACCGCCGCATCCGCCCCGTGGGCGAGCTCTTGGAGAACAAGCTTCGCGTCGGTTTTGCCCGGCTTCGCCGGGTGATCCAGGACCGCATGTCGACCCTGGACCCCACGGTCCTTACGCCCGCGCAGCTCGTGAACGCGCGCCCGCTGGTCGCGGTCGTGCGGGAGTTCTTTTCGTCCTCGCAGCTTTCGCAGTTCATGGACCAGATCAACCCGCTGGCCGAGGTGGAACACAAGCGCCGCCTCTCCGCGATGGGTCCCGGCGGCCTGGTGCGCGAGCGCGCCGGTTTCGAGGTGCGCGACGTGCATCGCTCGCACTACGGGCGCATCTGCCCCATTCAGACTCCCGAAGGCGCGAACATCGGTTTGGTAAGCCACCTTGCCTCCTTCGCGCGCCTGAACCCCCTCGGCTTTTTAGAAACGCCCTATCTTAAGGTTACGCGGGGCGCGGTAACGTCCGAGATCGTCTGGATGAACGCGCACGAGGAGGAAAAATACAAGATCGCGACCGCCGGCATTCGTCTCGACCGGGATGTCGCCATAGTGGACGACGTTGTGGAGGCGCGCATCAAGGGCGAACCCGGAACCTGTCCCCGGGAGGAGGTCGAATATATCGACGTGGCGCCGCACCAGTTCGTGAGCGTTGCCACGTCCCTCATCCCGTTTTTGAAGCACGACGACGCGAACCGCGCGCTTATGGGTTCCAACATGCAGCGCCAGGCGGTCGTCTCCGTGCGGCCCCAGGCCCCTTATGTTTCGACGGGCGTCGAGGAGAGCGCGGCCCGGGATTCCGGCTATCTCATTCTCGCGGAGGGGGATGGCGAGGTGCTCACGGTGGACGCGAACCACGTCAAGGTCAAGTACAAGAAAGAGACAAAAACCCACACCCTCCACAAGTTCAAGCGCTCGAACCAGTTCACCTGCATCTCCCAGCGGCCTTTGGTCGTGCGCGGCGCGAAGGTGAAGAAAGGGGATCTCCTTGCGGATGGTCCGGCCATCGATAACGGCGTCCTGGCGCTCGGCCAGAACCTCGTCGTGGCGTTCCTCTCGTGGGAGGGCGCGAACTTCGAGGACGCCATCATCATCTCGGAGCGCGTGGTGGAGAACGACAACTTCACCTCCATCCATATCGAGGACTTCTACTGCGACGTGCGTGATACCAAACTCGGACCCGAGATCACGACCCCCGACATCCCGAACGTTTCCGAAGAGAAGCTCAAGAATCTCGACGAGGAGGGCATTGTCCGTATCGGCGCCGAAGTGCGCGCGGGGGACATCTTGGTCGGCAAGATATCGCCGAAGGGCGAGACGGAGCTCACGCCCGAAGAGCGGTTGCTGCGCGCCATCTTCGGCGAGAAGGCCTCCGACGTGAAGGACACCTCGCTCACGCTCCCGCACGGCAAGTATGGCCGCGTGGTCGGCGTGAAGATCTTCTCGCGCGAGCGCGGCGACAAGCTCGAACCGGGTATCATCAAGCGCATCCAGGTGGAGATTGCCCAACTTCGCAATGTCCGTGCGGGCGATAAGCTTGCCGGCCGCCACGGCAATAAGGGCGTGATTTCACAAGTGCGCCCCGTGGAGGACATGCCGTATCTCGAGGACG
>CAZUVI010000023.1:0-5339 GCA_964623795.1 uncultured Candidatus Saccharibacteria bacterium
TCGCCTCGACGCGCATCTGGCCTTTTTCCATGGCGGCATCCGAAACGCCGAGATAGCGGAGAATAAGCTGCAGCTCGCGCGCGAAACGCGTTGCTTCTTTCGCGCTCTTTATGACCGGCTCGGTCACGAGCTCCATAAGCGGAACGCCGGCGCGGTTGAAATCCACCAAACTCGCCTCGCCCTCGTGAGCGAGCCGGCCGGTGTCTTCTTCAAGATGGACGCGCGTAATGGCGACGCCTTCGACAAGCGGTTCGTCGTACTGCGATATCTGGTAGCCCTTCGGGAGATCGGGATAGAAATAGTTCTTACGGTCGAATTTCGTGCGTCCGGACCTGAAGACCGTGCCGCCGAGCGCGAAACCAACCTTGAGGACGGCCTCGACTGCTCGCTTATTGATGGTCGGAAGCGTGCCGGGGTGGCCCAGACAGATCGGGCAGACGCGCGCGTTCGGGTGCCGCTCCGCGGGGTCATTCGGACAGTCGCAGAACATCTTCGACGCCGTTTTTAACTCGGCGTGGATCTCGAGACCGATCGTTGGCAGATACCTGACCATTATGACAAACGCTTTAGGAGCGCGTCGGGGTCGGAAACAACCTCGTGGATGAGCTTCCGCGAGGAGGGCTCCTCATAGAGATCGTGCGGGTAAGCGCCCATCATCGTTTTTTCGTGGAGCGCGTAGATCGTCTTTCCCAATGCTGCGGCGGCAAAAAGCTCGCCGTTCGTATTCGCGCCCAGATAACCGTCCTTATTGAAAATGAAACAGACATCGGCCACGCGCACCTTCCTGAACAGATGGTCGTAGACCCGGCCGGCAACAGAGTTCCGGTACTGGGGGTCGGCGAGCCGATCCTTCTCGGAAGCAAGGTGGAGATCGTCGGGCCGGTCCTCGAATTCGGGATCGAAGATCACGAGGTGGAGTCCCCGCTTCCCCGCGTGCGCCCGAAGTTCGACGATAAAATCGGCGAGTTCCTTTTTAAACCTTTGGCTGGAACAAAAAACAACGCTCTTCATAAAATTCAGAAATTTTATGCGTCGGCTTGTTCGGAGAAAACGCCCAGGCGCTTTCCATCCTCACTTCGCCGCCGTCATAAGTATCTTGATAGTAGCGGATGGCGAGGCACTGCTCAAGGGGAAAAATAGGACCCCGCGCGGTGCGCGGGGCCTGGGGGTCAGATGATCTTCAGTGCGGGCAGGATGTAGTCGCGCCACGCCGGGTCCCAGTTCGTGGCATCGGCGGGGTCCGGTGCATGCCCCAGCTCAAGATCCAAGGAGTAGCGGAGAAATCCCAGATCCTTGAAAGCGACGAACTCGTGCTTGTCCGGCTCCATGAGCCGAGGAACCCCGCTCCACTCGACAACCTCGTAGACCCACCACTCGTGGCCGTCATAGCTCTTGCCGGCCGCATCGGTGCGACTGCAGGGATTTGGGAAGGTGCTGTGGAGCACCTCGCGATAGCGTTTCACCTCGAGGCCGGTCTCCTCATACACTTCCCTCTGCATGGCATCGGGCGGCGTTGCGCCCTCGTCGATATGGCCCGCAGGCAGCGCCAGGCCAAGCGGCCTCTTTTTGCGGTATAGCACGAGGATCGCGCCATCCTTGTCGCGGATGACGGCGCCCACGCTCTTTCCCGGACACAAGTTCATCGTGTTCTCCTCCATGATGAGAAATTACTTAAGCCATTTACGCATGGCGCCGCGCCCTCGTCAAATAAGAACTTGGAAGCCCCCTCTCCGGGAGAGGGGGCTTGCGGTTACCACTTGTATGTGGCGCGCTCGGGATATGTCTTCGCGAGGAAACGGAAAAACTCGTTCTCGCTCTGGAACATACCCGTCGAATAGTGAGTGATGAAGGGGCTCGCCTTCTTGGGCAGGAAGACCACCCACACGTCCTTGCCTTCCGTGAAGGCGACGTGCGTTTCGTGGTCAGCGCCCGGAGAGGGCACGGTCTCGGGCCAGAGAGCGGCCAACTTCTTGTTCTTCGCGAAGGCGGCAGGCGGCTTCGGCCGCGGCCAGAAGACGATGATCTTCTTCACGCCGCGCACGAACCACCGCAGGTCGCGATAGACGATATGGTGGTAGACCGGCAGGTTTGCCATGAACTCCTGCTTGTTCTTGCGGATCTCCACCGCGCCGACCACCTCCACCGAGAGCGGGTTGAAGACCGTGAAGTAGCGGTCGAGGCGCTTGATGAAGCGGTCGATGCGCTTCCGGTCCGCGGGGTCGCGGAAGTGCGAAATGGGCATGGCCACGTACACCGGCTCGATCTCCGGGTGGAAGACGAGCTTGTAGAGCGTCGACGTCGGCTGGCACGTCGGCACGGTGAAGAACGGCTTCCGCTGGAGTTCGGCGAGGAGCGCAGTGAGCTCGACCTCGGCGTTCTGCCAGAGCAGGATCTCCGACATCGAGAGCTCCTCGCCCCTCCACTGCGGCCGGGTATCCAGCCGGTTCAGGATGTTCCTGAAGTCATCGATGAAGGAGAGGAACATGTCCGGCTGGAACTGGTTCAGAAAACGGTCCATGCCGACCATGAGCCGCTTCTTCCAGAAGAACCAGCCGTGCACGCAGATGATGGCGGTGTCGTACTTCGCATCCTCGACCTCGTCCAGGATGCGCGTGAGCACTGCAGAACGCAGCGCCTGGAGAGTGTCCAGGTTCACGTTCAGGATGTTCTCGGGGTTCAGCGTCATCCCGATCGCCTCGGCGTGCTTGAAGATCAGATCGCCGACCGAAAAGATCTTGACCTTCTTGCCGCGGCGCTTGGCGTAGCGCTCCCAGGCCTCGAGATACTCCTTGCGGCCGCATCCCGAAATGCCGGTCGCGACGATGATCTGCGTGCGCGCGTTCTTGCGCGCGTTCGCTTTCGCTTTGGTGCGGCGCGACGTTCCCATACCGGGCCTCCTCCCTTAACGTATGTCAAGCTTTGCTGCTTTGTTCATAGCGCATATCGAGCGGAAAGACAATGGCCGCGCCTGGACTAGGTTCCGAGGAAGGGCCTAAGAGCGCGGATCACTTTCTCGTGGATCTCCTCGGGCGAGAGTTCCTTCCGGCCCTCGACGCATTCGATGACGCAGAACCGCTCCGGCTCCCGGGCGGCTATCCAGCGGTATGCCAAAAGCGCTCCCTCGAGATGCCGACGGTCCGCCTCGTGCGCATCCTTTTGGGCGCCGCCAAGGTATAGGCGCGGCTTCTTGCGCGCTATGCGGACCTGCGCAACGTCCGCAGGAAGCAGGAACAAAATATGGAAATCGGGCCGCGGGATCCCGAGGATGCGGTACTCGAGATCATAGAGCCAGTTCACGTACCGCTCCCGATCCTCTTCGCTCGCTATCTTGCCGCCCTGGTGCCCGATGTTCGAGGTGAGATAGCGATCGGCTATCACGAGCGTCCCCTCTTTGAGCCAGCTTTGTATCTCGAAACTCGCATCATACCGGTCAAGCGCGTAGAACAGGGAGGCGCGCCACGGCCCCACCGCTTCGGGCGTTCCATAGGGATGGTCGGGCTGGAGATATTTGTCGACGAAGAAACCGGCGGGATGATCGTGCCGCGGAAATGCGATGGTCTTGAACGGCACGCTCTGCTCTTGGAGCGTCTGACTTACAAGCGACAGCTGCGTGTCTTTCCCGGAGCCGTCAATGCCCTCGAATACGACGAACTTCCCTGCCATATGGCTAGCGAGAGTTTGGGTTCCGGCCCGAATGTATCCCGATCTTTGGCAAGCGCTCCAGGGCGCCGCCGGGACCCTGGAGGCGGTCAATAAACTTTTGGAGCAGTTTCACGAAGTTGATCCGCAAGAATTCGATCGAGATGGCCTTGTTGTGCTTTAAAGATTCCACGAAAGTTTTCAATCCTTCATCCTCGGACCACTGGTAGCTGGTGTTGTCATAGGGCGACGTAAAAACGATCCGAGAAACGCCGTAGCTGATGAGCGCCTTGAGGCAGAGAAGGCACGGCGTGTGGATCACGTACGCCGTTGCTCCCGCGAGCGCCGCCTGGTCTTTGCAGTTCCGGATCGCATTCGCCTCGGCATGCATGGTGCGCACGCAGTGGCCGCCCGCCATCAGATGTCCCACGTCGTCGCAATGGGGCTCGCCGGGCAGTGAACCGTTATAACCCGCCCCGACGATGATCTTGTCCTTGACGAGGACGCACGCGGTATGGAGACGGTCGCACGTGCCGCGCGTGGAATAGAAGAGCGCCTGGATGATGAAGAACTCGTCCCAGTTCGGTCGCTCCGCTTTCCGCTCCCCGCTTTTTGCTTTTCGAACCTTGGCCACGTTGCCATCATTATACCGGCAGTGCTGCCCTCTGGCCTGTGCACAACAAAAAAAGGGCGGCTCAACGCCGCCCTTTTTTGCCTATCCTCGCCGTTATTCGACGATCTCAATCCCCATATTCTTCGCCGTACCCGCGATGATGCGTGTCGCCGCATCGATATCGTTCGCGTTCAGGTCCACCATCTTCCGCTCCGCGATCTTCCGTACGTCCTCCTTGGTCACCGTGCCCACCTTCTTTTTGTGCGGCTCGCTGGAACCCTTCTCGATACCGGCGGCCTTCCTTAAGAGCGCCGAAGCGGGCGGGGTCTTGAGCTTAAAGGTAAAGCTCCGGTCCTCGTAGACGGTGATCTCCGCGGGCACGATATCCCCCGTCATCTCTTTGGTCGCTTCGTTGAACTGTTTGCAGAACTCCTGAATGTTCACGCCGTGGGGACCGAGCGCGGTACCGACCGGAGGCGCCGGATTCGCTGCGCCGGCGGGAAGCTGGAGTTTGAGCGTCGTTTTAATTGGCTTTGCCATAATGATCGTGTTGATTCTAAAGTTTTTGCACCTGGATAGAGTCGAGCTCGACGGCCGAACATGCCCACCATGACCTTGATCTTGCCCTTCTCGAGATCGACCTCCTCCACCTTGCCATCGTAATCCTTGAAGGGACCGTCGATGATCTTTACCGTTTCGCCTACCCGGAAGTCAACTTTGAATTTCGGCTCCTCCTTGCCCATGCGCATCATGAGATCGTCGATCTCTTCCTTCGAGAGCGGCGTCGGCGTAGTGCTGTTCGAGCCCACGAAGCCGGTCACGCGCGGCGTATTCCGCACCACGTACCAGGAATCTTCCGTGAGGATCATGTCGACAAGCACATACCCCGGATAGATCTTTTCCTCTATCACGGACCGCTTGCCGTTCTTCACGCGGATCTTCTTTTCCTTGGGAACGGTAACGCTGAATATCTTATCGTTCATGGAGAGCGAATCCACGCGCTGTTTCAGATAGCGCGCCACCGCGTCTTCGTAGCCGGAATAGGTATGAATGGCATACCAATGCCGCTCGCCTACCTTCTCCATTG
>CAZUVI010000023.1:5434-8819 GCA_964623795.1 uncultured Candidatus Saccharibacteria bacterium
CGCGGCGGAGCTCCTGCCGGGATTCTTGTAAGAACGCTCCTAATTTACTTATCATGGTCGCTATTTAAAATACGAAGCAAGCGGCTAAATGTCAAGATTTTTGACATGCGCCGCGTGCGTCAGGATGAACTGCTTCCGGGGCTCGACAACTTCGCCCATCAGGATATCGAAGAGCCGGTCCGCCTCCTCGGCATCCTCCACCATAACTTTTTTCAAGAGGCGGCGCTCAGGGTCCATGGTGGTTTCCCAGAGCTGTTCGGGATTCATCTCGCCAAGACCCTTATAGCGCGCGATGGACGGCTGCGCGCCTCCTTTCGCGGCCGACAGTATCTTGTCCTTTTCCGGGTCGCTGTAGGCATAGCGCGCTTCCTTGCCGATCTGAATGCGATAGAGCGGCGGCTGGGCGATGTAGAGATGCCCGCCTTCGATGATCTTCGGGAAGTGCCGGTAGAAGAGCGTGAGAAGAAGCGTCCTGATGTGCGAGCCGTCCACGTCCGCATCGGTCATGAGCACGATCTTGTGATAGCGCAGGTCCTCGAGGTTGAACTCTTCCGCGATCGCGGTGCCCAGAGCGACGACCAGCGAGCGTATCTCCTTTGAGGAGAGCATCTTGTCGATGCGCGATTTTTCCACGTTCAGGATCTTGCCGCGCAAGGGCAGGATCGCCTGGATGCGGCGGTCGCGGCCCTGTTTGGCGCTGCCGCCCGCGCTGTCGCCCTCGACGATGAAGAGCTCCGATTCGGCGGCGTTGCGCGAGGTGCAGTCGGCCAGTTTGCCGGGGAGCGTGAGCCCCTCGAGCGCCCCCTTTCGGAGCACCGTTTCCTTGGCCGCCTTGGCGGCTTTCCTGGCCTTGGCCGCCAAAAGGCACTTCTCGATTATCTTCCGCGCGTCCGCCGGCCGCTTTTCGAGGAACTCCTTCAGGGCTTCGCCAACCACAGATTCCACGGCGGTGCGCGCCTCGGGGCTGCCCAGGCGGGCCTTTGTCTGCCCTTCGAATTGCGGCTCGCGGAGCTTTACGGAAACGACTACGATCAGACCCTCGCGAACGTCATCGCCGGTCAGGTTCTCCTCGCTTCCCTTGAGGTAGCCCTCGGAGCGGCCGAAGTCGTTCAGCGTCCTCGTGAGCGCCGTTCGGAAACCGGTCAGGTGCATGCCGCCGTCCGGAGTGTGGATGTTGTTCGCAAAGCTCATCTCTTTGATCTCGATATCGTCCGTGTAGAGGAACGCCGCTTCCACCTCGACTTTGTCGGCTTGTTTGTCCACGTAGAAGACATTGTCGTGGAGCATGTGCGCCTTCCGGCTTAAATACTTTACGAAGGACAACAGGCCTCCGTCGAACTGGAACGCGTAGTATTCGGGTATGGTATCCCGCGTGTCGATAAGCTCGATCCTGATGCCCTTCGTGAGGTAGGCGCGTTCGCGAAGCCAGTCGGCGATCCGCTTCCGATCGAATTGGATCGTCTGGAAGATCTGAGGATCCGGCTCGAACGTTACCGCCGTGCCCGTCTCTCCGCAGGTTCCGGTCTTTTTCACTTTTGCCTTCGGCTTCCCCCGCACGTACTCCTGGACGTAGAGGCCGCCTTCGCGGCACACCTCGACCCTAAGCAAGCAAGAGAGCGCGTTCACCACCGAGACGCCGACGCCGTGGAGGCCGCCGGCCACTTTGTAGGATTCGCCGCCGAACTTGCCGCCGGCATGGAGCGTGGTCATGACGGTCTCGAGCGCGGAGACCTTGGTCTGCGGATGGATGTCCACGGGAATGCCGCGGCCGTCGTCCGTGACCGCTACCTTATGCCCTGGCAAAAGCTCGACGCGCACCTTCTTGGCATAGCCGGCGAGCGCCTCATCGGTCGAATTGTCCACGACCTCCTGGACCAGATGATGCAGGCCGTCCACGCCCGTCGAGCCGATGTACATGCCGGGGCGCTTGCGCACCGGCTCGAGGCCCTCAAGAACGTAAATGTCCTTCGCCTGGTAGGACCCCCCTTGGTTCTCTTTTTTCTGCTCTTTCGCTTTTTCTTCCTTGGCCATGACGGGTGTTTGGGACTAAAAAAGCCGCCTTGCTTGCGTGCCGTTTTTACGCTCAAAAAGCGGGCTTTCTAATGCCTTAAGGGTAGCATAAAGCGACCAGGAACGGAAGGGCAAAAACGTCGCAAAATCAGCGGATTTCGGCCCCGAATTGCCTCTTGGTTTCTTCGGCAAGCTTCTCCTCGAGGGGCTCTATTTCTGTAGTTGTAAGGGTCCGCTCGTTCGAGCGGTAAACGATGCGGTAGGTATAGCTTACGTTGCCAGCCCCGAACTTCTCCGCGTTCTCGTATTTGTCCAGGAGCGCAACCTCTTCCACAAGCTCCCCGCCGATATCGCGGATGAGGTCGAAATAATTGTTCGGCACAAAATCCTTGCCGACCACGAATGAGATGTCCCGGGTTATGGGCGGGTATTTGCTGACTTCCTTATATTTATTCCCTAGCTTCAGCTGGCGCTTTATCCGCTCGTCCTCGGACCACAAGAGGCGGATATCGGGCAATTCCATGCTGACGATCGCAAGCCGTTCCAGGCCGAACCCGAACGCCCAGCCGTTGTAGCGGTCGGGGTCGACGCCCAAGTTCTTGAGCACGCTTCCCTTCACCACGCCGCTTCCCAGCACCTCGATCCATGCACCGTCCTTCTCTATCTCCATCTCCAAGCTTGGGTCCGTATAAGGAAACTTGTCCTCGTTGAAGCGATATTTTACATCCTTGCCGAACACCGCCCTCGCTATCTCGATCAGTACGTTCTCCAGGTCCTTGGTCGTGATGACCTTTTCGTCCTTTCTGCACAGATACCACCCGTCCATCTGGTGGAAGACGTTCATGTGGTGCCGGTCTATCTCATCCTTGCGATACACCTTCCCATAGGATAGCGCCCCGACGCCCTCCCCTTTTCCTATCTTATCTTTCACTAGGGCCTGCTGCAGCCAGTAGTACCACATCACCGTGGTATGGGTTCTTAGAATGGTGTTATCGTCTACGTAATACGTATCGGATTTAGAGCGAGCCGGGTGGTCTTTGGGAAAATCGAAGAGGTCAAAGCTGACGTCCGCGGGCACGATCTCCGGCACCCGGATAACGTCAAAGTCGGCAAAATCCTTCAGGCGCGTAATGCGCTCTACAAGCTCATGGATGGGGCTCTCCGGCGTCCGGGACAGGTCGGGCATCGCAAGAAAGCGCGCCATCCTCGCGCTCTCCGGGTCGTGTTTTTCTCCCAGCTGTTTTCTTAGCGCTTCTTCTTTTTCTGATCGGATGGAGATTTCCATGGGATTCTTGGTGCCGGCGGCAGGGATCGAACCTGCGACCTAGGGCTTATGAGTCCCTCGCTCTGCCACTGAGCTACGCCGGCATGGGGC
>CAZUVI010000024.1:0-6344 GCA_964623795.1 uncultured Candidatus Saccharibacteria bacterium
CCTCGGCGACCGCTTTCGGAATATGAGAATTCCGGAATGGGGATTCCGGCATGCGCTCGCGACAAAAAACCAAAACCGCTATCCGATCAGTACGTGGATCATCGCGAAAAAATAGTTTCCGGCAAGAAACGCGCATACAAAAACTCTACCAATAATCAGCACCATGAGCGAAAAATCCTTCCAGGATGCCCAAAACCCGATAGAGGCGCTTGAGCTTTATCTCTCGAGCTACGACAACCTCTACGGCAAAGTACAAATCACTACAGCACAGCGAGCCGTCGAGCACCTTTTCGAAGATTGGCGAGGGACTCGGGTACTCGAAATCGGAGCCGGCGGGGGTATCTGGACCGAGTGGTTCCTTAAAAAGCAAGCAGGGGTCACATGCATCGAGATTCGCAAGCCGATTCTCGAAGGGAACCGGAAAAAGAATCCTGCAGCTGATTTCATCCTTGGTGACGCCACGACCGTCAGAGTAGGAGAGAGAGAGAGAGAGTTCGACCTGGTGTTCGCAAAGGACGTCATCGAACATATCGAGGACGACGCGAAGTTTCTTCGCAATATGAATGCCCACCTTAAAGACGGCGGCAAGATCGTTGTCATCACCCAAAACTCACTCTGCCTTAATTTCCTCATCCAGGGCAGCTATCATTATTTGCGCGGAAACACAGCCTGGTGCGGATGGAATCCCGAGCATGTCCGCTTCTACAACTATCTTTCGCTTAAACGGAAGCTCGCCGATGCGGGATTTGAAACACGGCAATGGTTCGGGAGCTACTACATCCCCTACCTTCTTCTTCGTGATCATCTCGGTAAGATTTTTGAGTCAAAGTTGTTCTGCGCAATCGAGCTGCTTGGCCTTTCGAATATATTTCCTCTTGGGATCTTTGGATGGAACATCGGCGTGGTTGCCGAGAAGCGGCGAGACCTGCGATAGTCCCTTGGGTCGCCCTTATGGTCTGTTTCCTCGCACGGGTTCCCGCGCAAGTAGCTTTGTATAGACCAACCCGTAAAATTGACCTAGAATACCCGCTATGGAAGAGCGCAAAGAGAAAGAGATCGAGTTTCATAATTTTCTGCGGAACCTAAAGGAAGGGACCGAGGAGCACAAACGGTACACCTCGAACACCAAGTTTTATGCCGTTACGCGCGGCAGCATCGCATACGTCGAGGACTGGCTCCGCAAACACTGCCGACCGGGCAAAAAAGTGCTCGAGTACGGTTGCGGCACCGGAAGCTTTTCGTTCTTTTTGGCGAGCTTGGGCGCGCACGTGACCGGCATCGACATCTCGGATGTGGGCATCCGCCAAGCGACCGAAGCGTCAAAAGAAAAAGGCCTCTCCCGGAACACAGAGTTCCTCGTGATGGACGCAGAAGCGACGACGTTCCCGGATAATTCTTTCGACGTCATCTGCACCGCCGGCGTCCTCCACCACCTCGACCGCGCGAAGGCCTTTCCCGAAATGGCGCGCATCTTGAAGCCGGACGGCGCGGCCATCGCCACCGAGCCCCTGGCGCATAATCCGTTCATCCAGGCATATCGCAAGCTGACGCCGCATCTGCGAACGGAATTCGAAGCCGAACATATTTTGCACGCCCGGAAGGACATCGCGCTCGCAAGAAAGTATTTCAACAAGGTCGAGGTGCGCTTCTTCCACCTCGCAACGCTCCTCGCGGTGCCGTTCCGCAAGCTTCCGTTCTTTAGCCAGCTCCTAAGCGCCATGGAGAAGATCGATGCCATACTGCTCAAGATCCCCTATATCCGGCGTCACGCCTGGATGATGGTGTTCGTCCTCTCGGAACCGAAAAAATAGGTCGCCGACCCAAGATGCTGAAGCGGCTCTTCGACCTCCTCCTATCCTCTGTCGGGCTTATTCTCCTCTCGCCGGTCATTCTGGTTCTGGCGCTCCTCATCAAGCTCCATGACCGGGGACCGGTCTTCTATCGCGGCGAGCGCGTGGGGCGCGGCGGCACGATCTTCCGCATCTACAAGTTCCGCAGCATGGTTGTGAACGCCGAGAAGACCGGCGTATCTTCGACCACCAAGGAAGACCCGCGCGTAACACCCATCGGCCGCTTCCTAAGGAAGACAAAGCTCGATGAGCTCCCCCAGCTTTTGAACGTCTTCTCGGGCCAGATGAGCATCGTGGGGCCGCGTCCGGAGGTGAAAAAGTTCACCGACCTCTACGACGACAAGGAGAAGGTGCTGCTGGAGCTTCGACCCGGCATCACCGACTACGCCTCGCTCTGGGATATCAACGAAGCGGAGGTGCTCGCGGGGAGTTCTGACCCCGACAAGGACTACATGGAGAAGATCCGCCCCGAGAAGATCCGCCTCCAGCTGAAGTACTGGCGCGAGCGTTCACTTTGGACTGACATCAAGATCGTCCTTCTCACTATCCGCAAGATGCTCACCGGTCGGTAGCGGTTTCATTGACTTTTTCGTAAAAATTAGATAGAATAGCTCCCAGCAACTCATCTCAACCGAGGAGGTTCTGCATGGACGGAATCCCGGACGGCGGCATGGCGCCGCACCCCTTCTCCCTCCGCGCGCTCGCACCCGCGAACGCGGGAAACGAGCGGGGCAAGCGCACCTGGGAGTGGAAGATGACAGACGGCCCGCAGGTGAGCGTCTATCGCCGCCTCAAGGGCGAACGCTTCGCCTCCCACTTTCACATGGGCTTCGACCCCTCCAAGAACCCAGAGCGCTTCCTGCTCCTCGCAGGCGTCATGTACGCCGAGTTCCTCGACCGTGACGGCAACGAGTGGCGGGCGACCCTGGACGCCGGTTCGGGACCTGTGGAGCTCGTGATGCAGCCCTGGGTGCTCCACCGCATGCAGGCGCTCGAGGAGTGCGTCTACGTCGAGTACCGCGTGAAACCCTTCGACCCAAGCGCTCCGGACACCTACCCGGCCGCCGAGTTCCCCCGCCAGTTCGGCCGCCACCCCGAGTGGTAGCCCCCGCCCCGCTCCCGCCAATCGCATACCAAATTGCGAAAGGCGGGACGGGGCTGCTTCTTTTTTAGCCCCGCCTCTCCTATAATGGGAGGGCTCCGCCTTTTTATTTTTATGAAGGAAAAACTCCCGAGAGCCCTGCTTTTGAACCTCTACCGCACAATGGTGCGGATACGGCTCGTGGAAGAAAGTTTCGTCGAGCCCATCCTTAAGGGCGACATTCGCTGTCCCGTCCACCTCTATGTCGGCGAGGAGGCGGTCGCGGCCGGCGTCTGCGCCAACCTCACGGATAAGGACTACGTCTTCGGCACGCACCGCTCACACGGCCACTACATCGCAAAAGGCGGCGGCATGAAGGAGATGGTCGCGGAGATCTACGGCAAGGAAACCGGTTGCGCAAAAGGCCGCGGCGGCTCGATGCACGTGATCGACGTGAAACGCGGCATGCTCGGCGCCGCTCCCATCGTCGCGGGCACGGTTTCGCTTGCCACGGGTGCCGCCCTGGCGTCACGCATGCGAAAAGAAAACCGCGTGAGTGTCGCCTTCTTCGGCGACGGCGCCGTGGGCGAGGGCGTGCTCCATGAGTCGCTGAACTTCGCGGCCCTGAAGAAGCTCCCGGTTATCTACGTCTGCGAAAATAACCTTTACTCCACCCATCTCCCTATCACCGAGTGCCGCACCACGCCGGATATCTTCGAGATCGGCGCGCCCTATGGCATCCACTACGAACAGGTGGACGGTCAGGATGTCCTCAAAACCTATGCCGCCGGAAAGCGCGCCGTCGAGCACGCGCGGCGGGGCAAGGGACCGGTGTTTTTGGAGTTTATGACCTACCGCTATCGCGGCCACGTAGGTCCGGACGACAACATCCAGGGAAGCCATACCGACATCCGGCCCAGAGAAGAGATCGCGCGCTGGAAGAGGAACGACCCCCTGAAAAACCTGGAGCGCGTTCTGCTTGCGAAAAAGCTCGCTTCCGCCAAAGAACTGAACGGCATCGTCAGCAAGGCCGAGAAGGAGGTGCGGGAAGCGCACGCCTTTGCGCTTAAAAGTCCCTACCCGAAACCTCAGGATTTAAGCCGTTATGTCTATGCGAAATAGAAAGCTCTCCTACAGTTTGGCTATCAACGAAGCCCTGCACCAGATGATGGCGAAGGACCGCCGCGTCTTCCTCATCGGCCAAGGCGTCAAAAGCCCGTGGTACGTGGGCAACACCGCAACGGGGCTCATCGAGCGCTTCCGCGAAACGCGCGTGATCGACACGCCGGTCTCCGAGAATGCCACGACCGGCGCCGCCGTGGGGGCGGCGATCGCGGGCATGCGGCCGGTCGTCGTCCACCCGCGGCTGGACTTCATGATGTACGCGATGGATCCCATCATCAACGAAGCGGCGAACTGGCATTACATGTCGGGCGGGGCGGTCTCGGTGCCTCTCGTGATCTGGGGCATCATTAACCGCGGTGGCGAGCAGGCGGCCCAGCACTCGCAGGCGCTCCAGGCGCTTTTCGCGCACATCCCCGGCCTCAAGGTGGTCATGCCGGCAACGCCGTACGACGCCAAAGGCATTTTGATCTCGGCCATAAAGGACGACAACCCGGTTGTTTTCATTGACGACCGCTGGCTCTACAGAGAAGAAGCGCCGGTTCCGAAGGGCATCTACGCGGTGCCGATCGGCAAGGGCGCGATCCGTCGGCGCGGCAAGGACGTCACGATAGCGGGCATCTCATACATGGCCCGCGAAGCCATAAAAGCGGGCGAGCTGCTTAAGAAAGAGGGTATCGACGCGGAGATCATCGACATGCGAAGCGTAAAACCGCTCGACGTCCCGCTTGTAGCGCAGTCCGTAAGAAAAACGGGCCGGCTCGTCGTTGCGGAAGCGGCCTGGCTCTCCGGCAGCGTCTCGGGCGAGCTTGCCGCCCGCATCGCATCCGACCCCGCGACCTTTAAAGCGCTCAAAGCGCCCGTGAAGCGCGTCGCGCTTCCCGACGTTCCCGCCCCCATGGCGCGGACGCTTGAGAAGGCCTTTTATATTGACGCTTCGCATATTGTGAAGGCGGTAAAGACGCTCGTCACAAAGCGCAGACGTGCGCGATAGATCAATTTGAACGGCACTTTTTTCCGTGGTATCGTAGAGCACGTACTCTGCGCTTTTTCCGATTCCATGACCTATACCATCCGCTTCGTAAACCCCCAAAAACAGTACGCCGACCATCGCGAGGAGTTCATCAAGGCGTTCGATGAAACGCTCGCGCGCGGCGCGATCGTGAACCGCGAGGAGCTCTGGCAGTTCGAGGAGGACTTCGCGAAATTCATCGGCTCAAAGTATGCGGTCGGCGTGAACTCCGGCACCTCCGCGCTCGACGTGGCGCTTCAGGCCGCCGGCATCGGCGCGGGCGACGAGGTTGTCACGGTAGCGCACACCTTCATGGCATCCATCTCGACCATCGCCATGACCGGCGCGATGCCGGTCCTTGTAGACGTGGGCCGCGACTTCAATATGGACGCGAAGGCGCTCGAACGGGCGCTCACGCCGAAGACCAAGGCGATCCTGCCGGTGCACCTGAACGGCCGCCTGTGCAACATGGAGGCGATCATGGACCTCGCGAAGCGCAAAGGACTCATCGTCATCGAAGACGCAGCCCAGGCGCTCGGCGCAACGATGCAGATGACGGACGGGAGCGTTAAGAAAGCAGGGTCCTTCGGCCTTGTGGGCTGTTTTAGCTTGTATTGGGCGAAGGTTCTGGGCGGCTGGGGCAACAACGGCGTCGCCGTGACGGACGACCCCGAGATCGCCCGCAAGCTGAAGCTCATGCGCTACAACGGCGAGGACCGCGAGACGCGCCGCTTCTACTACCACGCGCACAACCTGCTCATGGATAACGTCCACGCGGCGCTTTTGAACGTAAAGCTCAAGTACTTGCCGCAGTGGCTCGAACGCCGCAAGGCCATCGCGGCTCGGGGGCGTGAAACAGCTTCAGCTTCCCCACTTCGATGACCCCCGTTTTTCCGATATGTACACGAACTACGCGGTACGGGCGGAGCGCCGCGACGAACTCAAAAAGCATCTCGACGACAACCAACTCGTCGAAACGCTCGTTTCCTGGCCCCAGCCGACCTATGCCGAACCGGTGATGACGGACACGAAAGCCGGATGGCGCTTCGGGGACCCGGGCGCGACCTCCCTTCCCGAAACCGAGAAGATCTGCAAGGAAGTGCTCTCGCTCCCGCTCTATCCGGAACTTACGGACGAGGAAGTTGATGCCGTTGCCGAAGCGGTCAAAGCATTTTATGCCTCTTCTTGAGCGTCTCCGCGTGAGAAAAAATATCCTCTTTGGCATCGCTGATGCGGTTTTGGCCGCGGCGGCGCTCGTCGTCGCGTTTCTCTTGCGCTT
>CAZUVI010000024.1:6354-8654 GCA_964623795.1 uncultured Candidatus Saccharibacteria bacterium
CCTCCCCTACTACCTCTTGCTCTATGCGGGCCTGACCTTGTTCTTCCTTAATTACGAGCGGATGTACTCCTTCACGTGGTCCTTTGTGGGCCTCAAGGAGCTCACGCGCCTCTTCCGCGCGCTCACGTATGCCTCCGGCATTTTCGGACTGCTCGTGCTTCTCGACACCATCGGCTTCTTTGCCGGTTTCCCGCGTTCGGTCATCCTCTTGAGTTATCTCGTGAGCATCCTCCTCATCGGCTTGCTCCGCATCGCGAAGCGCTTCTGGCTTGAGTTTGCGCACGGCGCGATACCGCACGGCGAGCCCACGCTCATCGTAGGTGCCGGCCGCCAAGGCGAGCACCTTATCCGACACCTCCTGGGCACGCCGGGCCTCTATCGCATCGTAGGCATCGTGGATGAGAAGTCGGCGAATCAGGGGCTCTTGATCCACGGCGTCCCCGTTCTGGGCTCCGTCCGCGACCTGCCGCGCCTCGTCCACGACCATGATGTGAAACACGTCATTATCGCCTTCGAGCGCGACCACGCGAAGCTCATCCGCGAGACCGTGCAGATCGCGCGGGACGCTGGAGTTACGGATGTCAAGATCGTGCCGGAATACTCCGAACTCCTCGGCCAGAAACTCTCCTTCCGCGACCTCAAAGAGGTGAGCGTGGAAGACCTCCTGGGGCGCGACCCGGCCCGGATCGACACCGAGGAGATCAAGCAGTTCCTCCACGGCCGTATGGTGCTCGTAACCGGCGCCGCGGGCTCCATCGGCTCGGAGCTCTGCCGCCAGATCTCGCAGTTCCTCCCCGCAAAGCTTGTGATGCTCGACTTCAACGAGAGCGGCATCTTCGACCTCGAGCACGAACTGCGGCGTTCGTTCCCGAACGCGGAACTCGTCTCCGTCGTCGCGAGCATCACCGATCAGCCGAAGATGGAGGCCATTATGGCCGCCTATCAGCCGGAGGTCGTCTTTCACGCCGCGGCCTACAAGCACGTGCCGCTCATGGAGGAGTACCCCGAGGAGGCCGCGCGCGCGAACATCTTGGGCACCTACTATGTCGCCCTGGCGGCGCAAAAAGCGAACGTCAAAAAATTCGTCTTTATCTCCACCGATAAGGCCGTGAAACCACTCTCCGTGATGGGCAAGACCAAGCGCGCGGCGGAGATTGTGGTGAAAAGTTTGAACGCGGAGGGCAACACCCGCTTCGTCGCGGTGCGCTTCGGGAACGTTTTAGGTTCGCGCGGCAGCGTGGTGCCGCTCTTTGAGGAGCAGATCCGCCACGGCGGTCCCGTAACCGTCACGCACCCCGACATGACCCGCTACTTTATGACCATACCGGAAGCGGCGCTCCTCGTGATGGAGGCGGGCGCGATCGGCACGGGCGGCGAGATATTCATCCTCGACATGGGAAAGCCCGTGAAGATCCTCGACCTCGCGCACGAACTTATTCGTCTTTCCGGCTACAAGCCGGACGAGGAGATACCCATCGTTATCACCGGCATCCGCCCCGGCGAGAAGATCTTTGAGGAACTCCTGACCGCGGAAGAAGGTTCGAGCGCCACGAAGTGGGAAAAGATCTTTATCAGCAAAACCGATAATCACCTGAACCGCTCCGTCGTGGAAGAGCGTATCCGCGCCCTCGAACGGATCTTCGCGGAGCAAGCCCCGCCGCGAGAAGACGTCGTGAAGCTCATCGACTCGTTCATCACGTCTTCTTGAGCGCTTCCCGCACCCGCTCGTCAGGCCAGTAGCGCAGGATCTCTTCGCCCACCAGCCGTTCCTGCTCCCGTTGGCCGCCGCTTTCGTAGAGACGGAAAAGCGCATACAGACACTCTGGCCGGCGCGGGCTTGCCTCGAGACAGCGCAGGTAAAGCTCTTCGCTCCGTTTTGCATATGCCGCATCGCCGGTCTTCATCCATGCCGCGTGATGGATCCTCCCCAATGAAAGGAGGTTCTTGGCCGGAGAACTGCCCGAGTCGACCACCGCCGTTGGCGGGGTCCCGCCGGAGGCGATGAGAAGCGACGCGAATATCTTCTCCGCATACGCGACGATGGCATTGGCCACGCGCGGATCCCCTTGAGCGCCAATCGCCTTCACCAGCTGTTCGCCGGCAAAGAGCACCGCCTCTTCCTGGCCATAGGGCGAACGTAGGGCGAGCGCCTCCTCGAACACGCCCAAGAATCGCTCGACCGTGGTCGCGCCGCCGAGGTTCCTGCTCACCGCCGCGATCGCGCGGGACTTTCGATACGGAAGATACGTCCCGATGACCAACACGGAACCGATGACCGCGATTCCTATGACGGCAACGCC
>CAZUVI010000025.1:0-8500 GCA_964623795.1 uncultured Candidatus Saccharibacteria bacterium
CCTCTTCCACGTACTGCGCCGCTTGGTGCGACTTGATGTGCAGCTGTTCGTGGAACAGCCGGTACGCAAAGAGCGAGCGCCAGACGTTGTCGCGATAAAAGATCGCCTGCGTGCCGAAGTCGTAGAACGCAGCGGAATCCGTGAAATCCTCCCGCTTCGGCCATTGCTCCTCGGGAATGACATGCACGTTCCGGGAAGGAATATCGAGCGGGCGGACGCCGTAGAGTTCAAGGAGCGCGTTGGTCTCGTCGTTCACCCACGCGATGATCCTCTCCTCTTCCTCCGTCTTGTCGCGTTCGAGATCTTTGACGAAATCCTGCCTCCCGAACCTGTTCCTGAAAAACTCGCGCGCGATCTCGTAGTCCTCGTCGTCGAAGCCGCGGCCGACGACGCGCTCGACGGGGTACTCCCGCTTGCCTTGCGACGGGCCGCCTCCGGGAAATCGTTCCGCGTTATTGGACATGGTAGCGTTTCTTCATTTCCGCCTCGACACCCTCCTCGAACTCGTTCTTTCGCTCCTTCGCCTTCCGCGTCATCTCCTCGAGCTCCTTTTCGCTCCGCCCCGCCAGCTCCGTGATGCGGCCTTCGAGACGCTCCTTGGTGTTCTTCGCCGGATCGTCGAGCACCTCCTCGAGCAGGATCGCGAGTATCGCGCCCACCTTCGGCCCCGGCGCGAGCGACGCGACGCGCATCACGTCCGCGCCGTTCGCCGCGAGCATCTTGGGACCGACCGGGTCCTGCTTCACCTTCTCGATCATGAAAAGCAGGTGACGAAGCTTGTAGGGCACGGCCTTGGGGACGCCGGAGCCGATGCGGTCCGCCTCGCGCACCTTGATGAGATCGTCGATATATTCCGGCCCCGCGCGGTTCAAAAAACGCCGCACGCCCGCCTCGCTCACCTCGCCCACGTTGTAGTAAAAGAGGTGATACCGCACAAGATGCGCGACGTGCTTGACGGTCTCCTTCGAAAAATGGAGCGCGTCGAGCATCTTGACCGCCATCTTCGCGCCCACCACGTCGTGCCCGTAAAAGGTGGAATCGAGGCCCTCGCCCGCCTTGGTGCGCGGCTTCCCGACGTCATGCAAGAGCGACGCGAGGCGCACTTCGAACGAGTAATTCTTCGACGCGGAGTAGTCGAGGGCTCTGATGTTGTGCTCAAAGACGGTGTAGACATGGTGCTTGTTCTGCCCCACGCCGATGCCTTCGCGAAGCTCGGGAAGGACGAACTTCAAGAGGCCGTAGTCCTCAAGCGCCTGGACGCCCGCCGCGGCGCGAGGCGTCATAACGATCTTCGCAAGCTCGTCTCGAACGCGCTCCTTCGCGATGAACTCGAGAAGTCCCGCAAGTTTCCTCGCGGCGGCGGCGGTCTTCGCTTCGATCTCGAAACCGAGGTCAGCGGCGAGGCGCACCGCGCGCAGGAGCCGGAGGGCGTCCTCGCTGAAGCGCGCCTCCGGGTCGCCCACCGTCCGCAATACATTCTTCTTGATGTCCTCCTGGCCGCCGAAAGGGTCGACGTTCTCTCCGCTCTTGAGACCGCGCGCGATCGCGTTCACGGTAAAGTCGCGCCGCTCGAGGTCCTCTTCGATCGTCTTTGCGAATGCGATCTCGTCAGGATGGCGCTTGTCGGTGTATTTCCCCTCTTTGCGGAACGTCGTGACTTCGATCACTTTGAGACGCGCATCCGCGCTCTCCGTCTTCACGCCCACGGTCCCGAACGCATTCTCGTAGACGCTTTCCGGGAAGAGCGCTTGCATCTTCTGCGGAGTGGCGTCGGTCGCGATGTCCCAATCCTTCGGTTCGCGGCCGAGCAGAAGGTCGCGGAGACAGCCGCCCACAAGGTATGCCTTAAAGCCGGCGTCATGAAGCGCCTTCCCGACCGCCAGAACTTCTTTTGGCACGGACAACTCCTGCTTGCGCGCTGTCGTTTTCATTGCCACTTATTGTACGCGAAATACTGTTCATTGACAAATCAAAGTTTTTCTGCTATTATTTTCTTTAGCACGACGCTCACATGCGAGGAGGAAGATCAGAGAACGACCAAACGCAGCTGGTGCCAAATGACACCCCGACGGAAAGGAGTGAGTCCATGGCATTCGGGGGCACGATCAAGCGCGGAGCGCGCATCGACACCCGGAGGCGGCGGCGCATCAACCCGTTCGGTCCCAACCACGGCGAGCAGGCAAAGCTCCTCGGCTCGAAGAAGTCCCTCGGACTGCGCGACTACGACGACCAGCATCAGTTCTGCGGAAAGGCCGAGCGCCAGGAGATGCGAAACCCGGACATGACGCCGGTCCCCCGCCTCTCGGCGGGGCCGCTGGTCCGCCTCTACCTGCCGGGGCGCACCATCATCGCCTCGGCGGTCCTGGGCGACGGCGCCTTCGACGACTTCTTCGCGCAGGATGAGGACTAGCCGCTCTTCAGCTGTGATCCGCGCAAGCGCCGCATCTCTTCCTGAATCCCCGGGCCGGCCGAAGGACCTCTCCTTCCGCCGGCCCGTTTTCGTTGGTAGAGTAGAAATGAATCGCCCCTGTAGTGAAACGGATATCACGACTGCCTTCGAAGCAGTTATTGGGGGTTCGAATCCCTCCGGGGGCACAATGATCGAGTGCGCGTCTTGAGAAGCGCGCTGAAATTCAGTACAATAGAGCGGAATTGGGACGCATCCATAGCTCAATGGTAGAGCAGCTCCCTCTTAAGGAGACGGTTGGAGGTTCGAGTCCTCCTGGATGCACAAATGTTCAAACTCGAGACCGCGCTCGCTGACATCAAGGGCCTTCCGCCGCGCTTTGTGCCGCGGCTCAAACGACTCGGTCTCACGACCGTGCGGGACGCGCTGTGGCATCTGCCGGTCCGTTACGAGGACTTCTCGAAGATCTACCCGATCGCCGAACTCCAGCCGAACCAGCACGCGACCGTCCAGGGTGTGGTGCAGGAGATCGGCACGCGCCGGAGCTGGCGGCGGCGCATGACGATTACCGAGGCGCTGATCGGCGACGAAACGGGCAGCATGCGCGCGGTCTGGTTCAACCAGTCCTACGTCTCCCATGCCCTGCGCCAGGGAAAATTCGTGAGCTTGGCGGGCAAGGTCCTGGAATCCGACAAGGGGCTCTACTTTTCGAGTCCCGCGTTCGAGCTCCTCGGCGCGCGCAGCGGAGAAACGACCCATACCGCGGGTCTCATCGCGGTCTATCCCGAAACGCGCGGCCTCACCTCAAAAGGCATCCGTTATCTGGTAAAGACGTTCTTAAGGGCGGCCCCGCGGCTTGCCGACCCGCTCCCCGAGTCGG
Source organism: uncultured Candidatus Saccharibacteria bacterium (assembly GCA_964623795.1). Taxonomy (GTDB): domain Bacteria; phylum Patescibacteriota; class Minisyncoccia; order UBA6257; family CAYSDW01; genus CAYSDW01. Next base: position 3,288 of record CAZUVI010000025.1, read on the forward strand.
TTCGCGTGCGAGCCGGCATCCCGGAGCTGAACGACGCGCTCCGCGCGATCCACTTTCCTTCCTCGATCGAAGAAGCGACGGACGCGCGAAAGCGGTTTGCTTTTGAGGATCTTTTTGTCCTCCAGCTTTTCAACCTTCTTCAGAAGAGGCGCCTTGCGCGCGAAAAGGCGCCTGCCTTCCGCGTAACGGACGAGGAGCTTGCGGCGGATATCGCGCGCCTGCCCTTCGCGCTCACGGAAGACCAGCGAAAGGCGTTTGCGGAGATCGTGGCCGACCTTACACGGCCCGTCCCGATGAACCGCCTGCTCCAAGGCGACGTCGGTTCGGGCAAAACCGTCTTGGCAGCGCTTGCGGCCCTCATCGCCGCGCGGAACGGCTGCCAGGTCGCGCTCATGGCGCCGACCGAGGTTCTCGCGCGCCAGCACTACCACACGTTCCGCGCCTTGTTCGCGGGGCTCGAAGTGCCGGTCGCATTTCTTACCTCGAGCCGCGCGGAGGCGCGGTACGGCGACGGTCTCGAGGGCGAGCCGACCAAACAGCGCCTCAAGAAAGAGATCGCGGACGGGACGATCTCTATCGTCCTCGGCACGCACTCGCTCATCGAGAATTCGATGAAGTTCAAGAACCTCGGCCTTGTCATCATTGACGAACAGCACCGCTTCGGCGTGGAGCAGCGCGCGGCGCTTGTCCGCGGCAAAGACCTCCTGCCGCACTTCTTGAGCATGAGCGCGACCCCGATCCCCCGCACGCTCACCCTTACGCTCTTCGGCGATCTTGACCTTTCGCTCATTACGGAACTTCCCCGGGGGCGGCGGCCGATCACGACCAAGATCGTTGCGCCGGAGAACAGGAACAAGGCCTACGCCTTCATCCGCGATGAGATCGGCCGCGGCAGGCAGGCGTTCGTCATCTGCCCCCGTATCGAAGCAAGCACGGACGAAGAAGAACCAAAGGATCCGCGCGCGATGCTGTGGCAAGAGGTTCGGACCGTCGAAGAAGAATATGAGAAGCTTTCTAAAAAAGTGTTTCCCGACCTTCGGATCGCGATGCTCCACGGCAAGATGAAGCCGAAAGAAAAAGAAGCGGTTATGGCCGCGTTCAAGCGGCGCGAACATGACGTTCTCGTTTCAACTTCGGTCATCGAAGTCGGCGTGGACATCCCGAACGCCACCGTCATGATGATCGAAAGCGCCGACCGCTTCGGTCTCGCCCAACTCTACCAATTCCGAGGCCGCGTGGGCCGCGGCGAACACCAGTCGTACTGCCTGCTCTTCACCCAGTCCTCATCGCAGAGCACGGCCAGGCGCCTTAAGGCGCTCCTCGAGGCGAAGAACGGTTTTGAGCTCGCGGAACGCGACCTCGCGATCCGCGGCCCGGGGCAGTTCTTGGGCGGGAAACAGACCGGCCTTCCCGATATCGCCATGGCCTCCCTGAACAACCTCGAGCTCATCCGCGACGTGCGAACGGCCGCCGATGCGCTGCTTCGCGAAAGTCCCTCGCTCGCGGAACACGCCGCGCTCAAACAAAAGATCGCCGCGTTCAAGACGTCCGTGCACTTCGAGTAAGCGGCCGCTACGCGGAGCCCTTTCGGGCTTTGGGAGTTACCCAAAAGCCCAATCTGAATCTTCCGCCGAGCATGAGGCGCGTCTGCGCCTCAAGCGCCGGAATGGCGCCGAAAATGATGAGCGTAAGCGGCATCAGGGCCCACTGGAGCAGATAGAGCGCATAGTGCCATGGCTTGAGCCACTTCGGCTTCGGCGGGAGAAGAACGATGCTCAAGATCGCGGAGCTTGCGATGCCGAGCATGGCGAGGTTCATCACCCAGCGCGTGACCTGCGGCAAGCTGTAAGAGAGAAGCGTGAGGTTGAACGCCTGCCCGCCCAGAATGACCGGAAGCCAGCCCAAGGCGAAGATAAGAAGGGCGTTCGTCGCCCACGACCAGAACGCCTCGAGCTTTTTGAAGCTCCAGTAGAGTTTGCTGCGAAGGGGAATGCGCTTGTTGTTAACGAATCCCGAGAGGGCGTAGGGAATGTTCTCCGCGCCCCACGCCCAGCGCCGCTGCTGCTTGTAGATGTTCCGGAGCGTCCTCCAGAAGGTAGGCGCGACGTTCGCATCCATCGAGACGGGATAAAAGAGCGGCTCCACCCGCCAGTCGCCGTCATAGTGGAGAAAGCACTGCCAGAAGATCTGCGAATCCTCGGAGACGATGTTCGTATTCCAGTAGCCGACCTCGACAAGCGCCTTAAACGGCATCGAGTGCGACGAGAAGGTGGTGATCTGTTCGGACCGCGCCTGCTGGGTCATGTGCCAGAACGTGGCGGAGAACGAGATGACGCGGCCCAAGGCGGGCGCCTCGTAGATGTTGTTCGTAAAGAGCGGCACGGGCTGATAGCTCGAACGCTGTGGGCGCTCTGCGGTGAGGAAGGCGTAGGTAAGCCGTCCGAAGTAGTGCGGCAGAACCTGCGTGTCGATGTCGAAAACGGAAACGAGAACGTCCTCGTAGCGTAAGCCGCGCGGGTCGATAAGCTGCTCCTTGGCCCGCTTCGCCGCCCAAGTTTCGTTCGAGCCCTTCCCGGGGATCTCGCCCGGAAGGCCGTCCGGGTGCGTCGTCGTGAGAAACCCGCCGAACCGGGAACCGAACTCCTCCTCGATCCGCCGCGCGGTCTCCGCGATCTCGTCGGAACGCCCGCGAGCGCGCTCTTCGGTCGCGAGCACAACAAAAAACTTTTCCTTCGGATACTCGGAGCGCGCGAGCGTCTCGAACGATTCGCGCACCAGGGCATAGGGTTCGTCGACCATCGGCAGGATCACGAGATGGCGGACATCTTCAAATCTGAAGCGTCCCTCTTCGAGTTTCTTAAGCCAGTTCACGCGCAGATTCTCCCGCATTTTCCTGAACGCCGCGCGCAGGTGGAGCGAAAAAAAGACCGTCTTCAGGAGCCAGTAGATGTCGAACAAAATGATGAACACCGCAACGTACGCCGGCGTGAGCCACGAGAGCAGGACCATGAGCGCGATCGTGGCCCAGGAAAGCGTCCCGGGCAGAACCTCGAGCAGGCGGTACATAGGAGTCCCGCTTACGATACCGAAAAGCGGACGCGTGGACAAATGGAAACCCCTCACCTTCCGGAAAAGGTGAGGGGCTATCGATTCACGATGCCAAGGAGAAGTTCGTCCGAGAGCGGCGCGTTCCGCTCCGCACAATACGAGGCGTTCAGCGGGTCCTCGTTCGTGAATTGCACGAGTTCGTTCGAACCGTTGAGGAACTGGATGAGCCCCCAGCCGATGTTCGAGACCGAGGTCTCGAGGCCGCGGCTCCTGAAGAACCTCATGAGCCATGAGCGCCAGCTGGCGCGGGTGTCCGCGGGAGGAATGAGGCGCTCCACGGCGCCGACCATCCCCTGCGGCGAGAGCAGTCCTTCGTCCACCATGCCGAGCGCGACAAGCGCCTCGCGGAACCGCGCGTCGGAGATGAAGAAGTAGTTCAGGATCTTCCACTGCAGCTCCCGCAGAATGGGAAGCGCCGCGTTCCGCGACTCTTCGTCGCGCGGGTCGGCGAGCTTCTCCTTGAGTTCCCGAAGCGTGAGCCGGAACTTGCGCTCAAGCTCGAACTCCACGAAGCGGAAGAGGATCCGCCAGTCGAGAACCGTATCGAGCGCCGCGGGGTTATGCGCAAGCTTCCGGAACCACTCCTCCCAGAGCGCCATGATGCCGGCTTCCCAGCCGTGCATCGGATTTATCTCGAAGAAGCGGCGCGCCTTGAGAAAATAGAGCCGGTTCAGTTCGAGCGCGGTTACGGCGTCGCCGCTCCGCGTCGGAAGCCGCTCGGTGAGCGTGGTATCCCGGGCGACCGTCTGCATCGCCTCCCTGCGGTCCGCAAGATGAACGGGCGGCGAGGCGAGGTATCCCTCCTCGATCATGCGGAGCACGATCGCCGTTGTGCCGAGCTTGAACTCGGTCTGGCGGTCCGAAACGTTGCCGTCGGAGCAGCACACCTGAAGCCGCGCGTAGTCCGCCTCGCATACGTCGCTTGAGGAGCTGCGCTCGGTGTTCACGTCGCCGTCGCGGCGGATGAATGCGAGCGGCGTCTGTCCATGTGCGCGTCCGGCGCTGCCCGCGATCACGGTATTCGTCATCATGCCGCGCGGCGAGACGACGAACTCGCCTTTGTTCGTCAGGTTCCCCGCTCCGATGAACGGCTGGCGGGAGATGAGGAACGGAGCGAACGGCCGGAGCAGGCGCCGGCGCGTCTCCTTGAAGAGCTCGGCGCTCCGCGGCTCAAAGCGCCGCACCTGGTAGTTCTCGTGGCAGCCGTAGGAGTCGTCGCCCCGGAAGTTCGAGGTCTTTTTCGAGATCTCGATGCGCCCGTTCGGGAAACCGGGGAAGCCGCCGCGCGCGAGCCGCTCGTTCATCGCGGCGATCTGGGGGATGAGGAGCGCCTCGTTCGCAACGTGGCGGCACGCGACATCCCTCGGGTTCGAGCACTCGGCTGTCGCCATCTCGAAGATCTGCCGGTCGAGGTAGCTGCGCCCGCCGTTCGCCATGAAGCCGAACCGCGGACCAAGCGGGAAGATGTCGCTCTCGCGCAGGAACGTGCGCATGAAAAGCTCGATGAGCTTGTTCCGCCGAACCTCGAGCGTGTCTTCGAGCGAAAGGCCGGCATCCGGCGCGAATCCCGCGCGAAGCATCTGCGCGTTCGGAAAGTAGCGCAAAGAATATTCCACTTCGAGCGCCATCGCAGAAACGTGCCGCATCGTCGGTCCACCTCCTTTCAACTCGCTATCGTTCGAAGATGCGAAGGGGCGGCTACTCGCCGCCCCGCTGGACGTAGGACTTCACGAACTCGTCGGCGTTCTCTTCGAGAATGTCGTCGATCTCGTCGAGGAGCTTGTCGATGTCCTCCTTGATCTTCTTGCCCTTCTTGGCAACCGCGCCGGCCTTTGCGGCATCCGTGCGGGTCTCCGCCGCGGCGTCGCCAGCCTTCCGCTTGCTCTCCGCGGGTACGGCACGCTTCTGCTCGGCCATGGTGACTTTCTCCTTACAAAAAGAATGAAGTTGCTGATTCCAATTGTTTACCGCTCCACTTCGCGTGTCAATAAATAGAGAAGCGCCCCGTCCCGCAGAATGCGGGAGGGGCGCAATGTTCCTTATCAGAGGTACTGACCGGTGTTGATCACTCGTTCCACTTCGTCCTTCTTTCCGCTCTCCTCGAG
>CAZUVI010000026.1:0-8361 GCA_964623795.1 uncultured Candidatus Saccharibacteria bacterium
CCGTTCTCCCTCCATGGAGTAACTTGCGCCTGATTTGGTGACCACGCCGTGCGCGAGCGCGGCCGAGAGTACGTCGCCCTCGTAGGAGATGCCCTCGCCGAAGAGGATATCAAATTCCGCGGCTCGAAACGGTGCCGCCACCTTGTTTTTCACCACTTTTGCTCTCACGCGGTTGCCGACGATGTTCTCTCCTTTTTTGACCTGTGCGATGCGGCGGACGTCGATGCGGACGGAGGAGTAGAACTTGAGCGCGCGCCCTCCCGGCGTCGTTTCGGGGTTGCCGAACATGATGCCGATCTTCTCGCGGAGCTGGTTGATGAAAACAACGAGCGTGTTCGATTTTGCGGAAATGGCCGTGAGCTTGCGGAGGGCTTGCGACATCATGCGCGCCTGAAGCCCCATGTGGATGGCGCCCATTTCGCCTTCGATCTCCGCTTTCGGTGTAAGCGCCGCGACGGAATCCACCACGATGACGTCGATGATGCCGGAGCGCACCAAGCTCTCGAGGATATTGAGCGCCTCCTCGCCGTTATCCGGCTGGGAGATGAGGAGTTCGTTCACCTTCACGCCGAGCTTTTTGGCGTATTCAGGGTCCATGGCGTGCTCGGCGTCGATGAACGCGGCCTTGCCGCCTTTCTTCTGCGCCTGCGCGACGACGTTCAGGGCGAGCGTTGTCTTGCCGCTCGATTCGGGGCCGAAGATCTCGACGATCCTGCCTTGGGGAAGGCCGCCGACGCCCAGCGCGAGGTCGAGCGAAAAGGAGCCGGTGGGAATGACCGCCACGTCCACCCGGGGCGCTTCGCCGAGCTTCATGATCGCGCCCTCGCCGAATTTCTCCTGAAGCGAGGCAAGGAGCGAATCAAGTTCTTCTGTGCCGGATTTTTTTACTTCTTTTTCTTTTGCCATGCCAGGGAATTGTAACGAGTAAACAGTACCTAGTAAACAGCTCGCTCTGGTGTGCGGCTACGGCGAAGCAGGCTGGTAGATGACGCGGCGCACGACCGTGCGTTCGCGGCCCAGGGAGCGCCGCGCAACGAAGGTAAAGACGTTCAATGGGCCGGGGTCCAACGAGACCTCCTTTTCGAACCGCCCCTCGGGGTCCGCGGGAACTTCTTCGCCGTTCAGCGTCAGCTTATCGCCCGGGGAGACCACCCCGCGGATCACGAGCAACCCTTCCGTAACCGTCGTTTCGCTCAAGGAGGGGTTTTCGATCACCAGCGTCGGCGTGCCGATCACGTCGTCAATGCGCACGCCGAGATAGACGAGGAGCGCGGCTGCGAGGAGCGTCCCGATCAGCCAGTTGCGGTTCATTTTTTTGAACGCGAAACGGTTCACGGGCATCTGGTCCGCTGCGCCCGAACTCTTCGGCGTCCGCTCCTCTTTGTAGGCCCGCCACAGCTCTTCGCCGTCAACGTGAATGAAGGGGCCGATCTTTTTGAGATACCCATGCACGTAGGGCGCGGCCGGGAGGCGCGCATAGTCGCCCTGGAGGAGCGCTTCGATGTAGCGTTCGGGCACGCCGCTTACTTCCGCCAGCCGGCTCACGCTCATGCCTTTCACGTCCGCGTATTCCTTGAACAGTTCGTGAAATTGTTTCTGTTCCATATGCGCTGCTTCTACGATGGCTCCTCGTTGTTGCCGACAAAGACCTCGCGCGGCTTGGCGCCGTCGCCGGGGCCCACGATACCGCGCTCCTCCATGATATCCAAAAGGCGCGCGGCCCGCGCGTAACCCAGCTTGAGCCGCCGCTGAAGGAGAGAGGCGCTTGCTTTTTGAGCCTCCCGGACGACGCGCACCGCCTCCTCGTACATGTCATCTTCGTCGTCTTCACCCGGGGAGAAGTTCTCAAAAAGATTCGTTCCCGCGGCGGCGCCTGGGCTCCCGGGGGCGCCGTTCCCGAATGATATCTCCTCATCCGACGAGATGTCCTTATTGTGTTCGCGAATGAAATCGGCCACCGTATGGATCTCCTCTTCGCTGATGTAGGCGCCCTGGATGCGCTTCGGCTTCGAGAACTCGGAAGAAACGAAGAGCATGTCGCCGCCGCCCAGGAGCTTCTCCGCGCCGCCGGTATCCAGAATGGTGCGGGAGTCCACCTGGCTCGCCACCTGAAGCGCGACGCGGGCGGTGATATTCGCCTTAATGAGGCCGGTGATGACCTCGACCGAGGGGCGTTGGGTCGACATGACAAGGTGAATGCCGGTCGCGCGCGCCATCTGGGCAAGACGCACGACCGCGCCTTCGACATCCCGTCCGTACGCGGCCATCAGGTCGGCAAGCTCGTCGATGACGATCACGATATACGGGAGCGGCTCTTTTTTCATGCCGTGGTTGTAACTTTTGATGTCGCGCGCGCCCGCGTGCTGGAGGAGCTCGTAGCGCCGCTCCATCTCGCTGATCGCCCAACGAAAGACGCTTAATGCCTTTTTGCCTTCGGTGACGACGGGCGCAATGAGGTGGGGGATGTCGCGGTAGATAGAGAGCTCAACGCGCTTCGGATCGATCATCGCGAGCCGCAGAGTTTCGGGCGAGTTCTTGTACAGGAGGGAAACAATAAGGGAGTGGATCGCCACCGATTTTCCGCTGCCGGTCGCTCCCGCGATCAACATATGCGGCATCTTGGTGATGTCGGCGAAGATCGGTTCGCCCGAAACGTCGCGGCCGAGCACGAAGGTGAGCGTTGAGGCGGCGGAGTGGAACTCGGAATAGGCCATCAAACTTCCGAGCCGCACGACCGCCGCGGATTTATTTGGCACTTCGATGCCGACGAGCGACTTGCCGGGGATCGGCGCCTCGATGCGGATCGGATGCGCGGCCAAGGCGAGCGAGAGATCCTGGTTCAGGGCCGTGATGCGGGAGAGTTTCACGCCCTCGGCGGGTTTCAGGGTGTAGCGGGTCACCTTGGGGCCGATGTTGATCTCGCCCATCTCGACGGGGATGCCGAAGCTCTCAAGCGTGCGCTTGATGATGTTCGCGTTCGCGCGGAGGTCGCCCGGGGTCGGCTTCTCGACCGATGATTTAAGGAGCGAAAGCGGCGGCGCGACGTAGTTCTTGAACTTTTGGGAGATGGACTGCGCGCGCGCTGTCGCGTGCGCGCTCCGCGGCGTCTTTGACGCCTCTTCCGATTTCTCTTCCTCTTTCCCTCCGTCCGCCTTCGGCGGATTCGGAGCTTCCGCCAGGACCGGCGGCGCCTCCGGCAGCGTCACCGCGATCTCCATTTCCTCTTGTTCTGTACTCTCCTCGTCTTCTTGGCGCGGCCAGCGGAACCTGAGAGGGGCGTTCAGCATAACGATCGCCGAGGCGACGAGGAGGGTACCGAGGATCACGATCGAGGCCGTGTAGCCGAAGAGCGTCTCGATCGAGCCGATCGCGCTTCCGGTCCAGCCGGCGCGTTCTGGCCCGATGACGTCGATGAGGCCGAGTCCCGCCGCTACGAAGAACGCGGCGCCCAAAAGAGTTACTCCATAGAACCGCCGTTCTTCCGAGAACAGGAAGACTCCTGCGAGCGCAAGCGAGGTAAGCGGCAGGAGGTAATAGCCGATGCCGAACAGGCGGTCGAAGATGAGATACAAAAGGGAACCGGCCGGTCCCGCGTTCCCGAAACTTGCGAGCACGAAGATCACGGCGAGGCCGAGGAACGCGATCGCAAGCACGCTCTTTTTGATGTCAGGATGGAGGCCCTCCTTCGCCGCGGCTTCGGAGGGCAGGCGCGACTTTGAGAGTTCTTTTTTTTTCTTGGAGCGGTTCTTTTTCGCCATGGCGGAAGCTTCCGGGAAGTCCTCTCTATTGTACAAAAATGGCGGCGAATAGGAACGCCGAGGAGCGAGGATGGGAAGCGAGGCCGGAGGACTCGCTTCCTCCGAGCCCGAGAGCGAAAAACGAAGTGAACGCCGCCGACCAATGGGCCGGCGGCGGAGAATTACTGACTGGAGCAGGAGGCGGCGGTCGCCTTCCTGGCGCGCTCCTCGAAGACGTCGAGCGTCTGCGAGGCGATCCGTTCCACCATCGTCTTCTCGTCGAGATGCGTGGTGTCGACGAGGAAGATGTGGGGGTTCGCCGGAGAGAGCTGGCGGTAGGCCTCCTTGTAGCGCTCGACAAGCGTCGCGATGGTCTTGGGGTTCGAGGTCTCGCCCGTCTTCTGCGAGAGGGCGATGCGGAGCTCGCGCTCCATCGCGACCTCGGGGTCGCAGACGAAGAAATAGGCGATGTCGATCATCGAGGTCCAGAACGGCGAGACGAAGAACGCTTGGATCATCGCCCGCTCCTCGGGGGAGAGCTTGCCCTTCTCCGCCCAGTACATCATCCAGGAGTAGGCGTCGAAGATGCAGCGGTCGAAGACCATGACGTCGTACTGGTGGCCGAAGCTCGCGTCGACGAGCATCGTCAAGGCATAGAGGCCCGTGCGCACGTTGTAGACGGGCGTCGTGCGCGGGATGTGGCGGATGACCTCGGCGCCTTCCTGCGGAATGAGCACGCGGAAGCCCATGCGCCGGAAGAACTTGTCGAGCTCGATCACGGTGGTCGTCTTGCCGGCCGAGGGCGAGCCCGTGAGCTCCACCATGAAGGGCCGGGGCATGTAGGAGAGGTCGTAGCGCTTGTCCGACTTCAGGAAGCGGAGAATGCGCCGCGCCTGCTGTTCGAAGCGGTTTTCCATGCTCATCGTCCGATCCTCCTTAAGGAAGATTAAAGAATAAAAAAGCTAACCCGATTGTAGGCGAGCGCACAGGGCCGGACAAATGAGAGTTATGCACATCTTGACCCCGCGTGCGGCATGTTGCGCGCGGGGCGCGCTTTTATTGCGCATTCGACATGGCTCCGATAGAGTGAACATGATGGCGAAGTATCCTCTCTTGGGGCTCGATCTGGACGGCGTGATCCTCGATCATACCGAAATGAAGCGCGCGCTCGCGCGAAAGTACGGCCTTTCCGTTTCGCGGCGCGAAACAAGCTCGGATGTCTTCAACGATCTCATCGCGGACGAGGCGAAAGGGCCGATCCAGTACGCGCTCTACGATCATCCCCGGCGTGCGCTCCAGGCGCCGCTCTTCCCGGGAGCGCGTCGCGGTCTTCTTGAGCTCAAGCGGCGCCGCCAGCCCTTCGTGCTCATTTCGCGGAGAAAAAACGGGCGGATGGCGCGGAAGGTCCTTGTGGCGAAGGGTCTCTGGGGACCGTTCCTCGACGCGCGGAACACGTTCTTCGTGGAACGCAAGAAAGACAAGGACATCATGGCGAAGAAACTCGGCGTCCGGCTCTACATCGACGATCAGCCGAGCGTGCTCGCCGAACTCGCGAGCGTCCGCCGCCGCTTTCTCATGGACCCGTACGATGCGTATTCCGATGACGCGAGTTACCGGCGCGTCGCCTCCTGGCGCGAGTTTCTCAATGCACTGCGATAATGCATAAAAAACTCATTATCTTCGATCTGGACGGTACGCTTACGGAGAGCAAGTCGGACATGGATGCGGAAATGTCCCGGCTTCTCTGCGCCTTGCTTGCCAAAAAGCCGGTTGCGGTGATCGGCGGCGGCAAGTACGAACTGTTCCAGGGGCAGCTCCTGAAGAAACTGCGCTGTCCAGGAAGTCGCTTGAGGCGCCTGTACCTGTTCCCCACGACCTCGACCGCGTTCTACCGCTACGGAACGAGAGGATGGCGCAGGGTGTACGTTCATGCCTTAACCAAGGGCCAGCGCCGGAGGATCTCCCGGGCTTTTCAAAAAGTTCTGCGGGAGCTCGAGTACGTTCCTCCCGTCAAGCTCTACGGGAACGTCATTGAGGATCGCGGAACGCAGGTTACGTTCTCCGCGTTGGGGCAGGACATAGTCAGGGTTCTGGGCGAAAAGGGCGTGCGTCTCAAAAAGGAATGGAAGAGAAAAAACACCGCTCTCAAAATGAAGATCGCGCGGCGCGTGCAACGCGAACTTCCCGACTTGGAAGTGAGAGCCGCCGGCTATACCTCCATTGACGTTACGCAGAAGGGGATCGACAAGGCGTACGGGATACGGCAGATACGCACGCACCTGAACGTGCCCGTGCGAGACATGCTTTTTGTCGGCGACGCGCTCGAGCCCGGGGGCAACGACTATGCCGCTCGCCGCACCGGCGTCCGGTGCGTTCCGGTTTCCGGACCGAGAGCGACAAAAAAACTTATCCGTTCCCTGCTGCGGGATTAACCGCGGATCTGGATCATTCGTTTGCAAAATTTCCTCTTCGGCGCTACCCTATGCGCAATATTATGGCTTCCCAGGAAGAAAAGTTCATGACCGGCCTCGGCCTCTCCGTTCCGCGCGCCATGCTGGTCCCGGAGATCATGCGCTACATGCACGAGGACGCGAAACGCCGTTACAACGTCATTATCGGCAGCGATTCGGAGCTTTTAGCGGACAAGAGCGCCGACTTTGTGACCGCCATCGTGGTCCATCGCGTGGGCGGGGGCGGCCGCTACTTCTGGCGGCGCCTCGAACTGGAGAATTTCCATACGCTCCGGGACCGCATCATCCGGGAAGTTCTCCTGTCTATTGAAGTGGCAAAAGAGTTTCTTATCGAGCTTCGCGCGGCGGACCAGGCGGCGGAGGCGCGCGGCGAGGCGCCGCTTGACTGGGATTTCGAGATCCACGCAGACGTCGGCGAGGTCGGCGAAACGAAGGTGATGATCCAGGAGGTGGTAGGCATGATCCGCGCCAACAATTTCGAGGCGAAGACGAAGCCGTGGAGCTATGCCGCTTCCAAGGTTGCTGATCGCCATGTCTAAGGACACACTCGTCATCGACATCGAGACCAAGAACTTCTTCACCGACGTGGGGAGGGATAATTTCGACGCTATCGATATCTCGGTGGTGGGCGTCTATTCGTATCTTCGGGACGAAGAGCGCTGTTTCGGCGAGCATGAGCTCGGGGAGCTTGCCGCATGGATCGAGGGCACCGGCCGCATCGTCGGCTTCAGCATCAACCGCTACGACATTCCCATCCTGAACCGCTACGTGCCGACGAACCTCTGGAGCATCGAGCGCTTCGACATTTTGGACGAGATCGAGCGCGTGATGGGGGAGCGCATCAGCTTGAACCGCCTTGCAAAGACCAATCTCGGCGTCGGCAAGAACGGGCACGGCTCGCAGGCGATCTCCCTCTACCAGGAGGGCAAGATCGAGGAACTCAAGGCCTACTGCCTCCAGGACGTGAAAGTGACGAAAGGGCTCTACGATCTCCTCTGCGCGCAGAAGTACTTGCTCGTTCCGAACCGCGCCTCCGGCGAACTCCTGCGCTGGGAGTGTTCCCCGTTCCAAAAACTCTTGGTCTAACGGGGCTATAATTTATACATGAAGCGCGCTCTGCCCGAGAACAAAGGGAGGATCTATTTGGATTACGCGGCAACGACGCCGGTCGACCACGCGGTCGCACGCGCGATGCGGCCGTATTTCGGCACCCGGTTCGGGAACGCCGGCTCGGTGCATTCGTTCGGGCAGGAAGCGATCGCGGCGCTCGACGCGGCCCGCGAGCGGATCGCCACGGCGCTCGGTGCCGATTTTCGCGAGGTCATCTTCACCGGCTCGGCGACGGAGGCGAACAACGTGGTGCTGCGGGGCGTCGTGAAGCGGTTCCGCGAGCTTTTTCCGGAGCGCACGCCGGAACTTGTCGTTTCCTCGATCGAGCACGAATCGGTGCTCGAAACCTGCCGCGATCTCGAGCGGGACGGCGTCGCGGTGCGCTCCGTGCCCGTCACGCGAGAGGGCGTGCTCGACATGCGGGCGCTCAAGGCCGCGCTCGGTCCCGGGACGGTTCTGGTTTCCGTGATGCATGCGAATAACGAGATCGGCACGGTCCAGCCGGTTCGGGAGATCGCGGACCTGGTGCGGACCGCGCGCGGCGTGAGCGCATTCCCGCTCTTCCATACCGACGCGGTGCAGGCGTTCCAATATCTGCCGTGCGATCCGCAGGCGACCGGCGCGGACCTCATCACTATTTCCGCGCACAAACTCTACGGCCCTAAAGGCATCGGTGTCCTCTACGCCCGCCGCGAACTTGGAGCGAAAAGGGGCACGGGGACGCTCACTATCACGAGCGAGAGCGCGCTCCAGCCGATAATAACGGGCGGCGGGCAGGAGTTCGGCCTCCGGTCCGGCACCGAGAATGTGCCGCTCATTGTCGGCGCCGCGGAAGCGATAATACGAGCGGCGGCGCTCCGCGCGAGAGAGGCGCGCCGCGTCGGAGAGCTGCGCGACGTTTTTTGGAAGAAGATCAGGGCGGCGTGGCCTGGAGCGCAGTTGAACGGCAGCATCGCGAACCGGCTCCCGAACAACCTCAATGTCTGGTTCCCCGGCCGCCGCGCCGAGGAACTTCTTATCCATCTCGACCGGCGGGGGATCGC
>CAZUVI010000027.1:0-273 GCA_964623795.1 uncultured Candidatus Saccharibacteria bacterium
AAGATCGGCAAACGCCATTTCGTAAAGGTGAAGGTGTAGGGGTTCGAGAGCGGCCGGTTGCAACCGGCCGCTTGTTTTGCTTCACTGGGGGGAGCAAATTCAAACGGGCACCCACGCTGCCGCTTACGGAGGGGAGCGAATGGACGAAGACGGGTTCACGCGCGGCGAAAAGAGCGCGCGCGACAAGGCCTGCTATCTCATCGTGCAGCTGCCGTGGCTCCTGCTCCACCTGCCGCGTCTTTTCTTCTCGGCCCTGGTACGGCTCCCGTGGGG
>CAZUVI010000027.1:283-7395 GCA_964623795.1 uncultured Candidatus Saccharibacteria bacterium
ACTTCCTGCCCTCCGCGCGGTTCGTGCTCTTAGGGAAGGCGATCGCGCTTTTCTTCATGGGCGCGTCGCTCGCCACGCAGACGCACTGGCTCTTTTTCGCCCTCGCGACCGACTTCTTTGACGGCCCGATGGCGCGGCTGAACGGCGAGGTGACCGAACTCGGCACCTACCTCGATCACAGCGGGGACTGGGGCGTGACGGCATGGGTGATCTTTCTCTCGATCTGGTACGGCACGCTCGAACTTCCGTTCCTGCTTGCGGCGCTGGGAGCGATCCTCCTGCTCTTCGCCATCAATATCGCGAAGTTCCTGAAGTTCCGCGATCCCTTGGTGCCGCTCATTCGGAATGTCGGAGCCTTTGCCGCGGAAGAGCTTCAGACCGACTTCTGGGGACGAGTCCAGTTCGTCTCGCTTGCGGTGGCGCTCTTCGGCGGGCTCTTCATCTCCGTCTCGGGCGAGGCAGGATTCCTCTTCGCCGGGTTCATGCGAGGTGTCGGGGATTGGGCCCGCACCATCACGTACGGGGCGCTGGCGCTTTCCGTCTTCCTGGGCGGCTATAACACCCAGGAGGCACTCGACTACTCCGAGTTCAAAGCGAAGAAGTTCCGGGATAAGCTCCGGGAATTGAAAGGCGGCCCCTCGTAGGGGCCGCCTCATTCGTTTCATAAATGGTGAGGGGGCGGGGGACCTTGCGGTCCCTCGCCCCCTGGTGAGGTGCAGCTAGCCGCGGAAGAGGGCGGCCATCTGCCCGGCGTCGGCGACCTCGGCCTCGTTGGCCGCGATCGCGACGTGCAGGTCGCGGTTCTCGTCGTTCAGCCGCCCGATCTCTGCCTCGTTGCTCTCGATGGACTTCGCGGAGGCGGCGTTCTCGCGGGACTTCTCCTCGGCGAGCGCGCGCACGTCCTCGGCGACCGTGTTCTCGTAGCCCAGCACGCCGAGCACGACGCCCATGATGGCCTGGGCGGAGCTGGGGTTGTCCCCCACGTACCGCGCGGCGGCCTTGGCCTCGTTGAGCCCGAAGCGCTTCCGTGCGTTCGCTGTGGCGCGGCCGACGATGGCGGCGATGACGATCATCACGATGACGAGTACGGCCGTTCCGACGCTCATGGTTTCCTCCTTCGCATCCTGCGAAGATTTCGTTCCCCGTCTTTCGAATTGGCGGGGACGCTTAGTTGTACTGCTTCGTCCAGCCGACCCCAACGGCCGGCGGACAGCAAGGCGTTCTGGGAGAGATATTACCCCAAACCGAACCAAAAAGTCAAGCCCCCGGCATCGCCGGGACCTTGCTGAACCTCTGGAGCGGTGGACCGGATTCGAACCGGCGACCTTCTCCTTGGCAAGGAGACGTTCTACCGCTGAACTACCACCGCGATATCCTGAACTATAGCTTTCTTATTCCGTCTTTTCAATCCTTGTGCCCCGTATCGGGACATACCTCGAACTTGGGATCGACTGCTGCCAAGGTTGATCGCCTGCCTCGCGGCAACCCCCGATGCGCCCTGCCCGTCTCGTTCGTCCGTTGACGAAGGACGAGGCGGCTTACCCAGCGCAGCGTGATGGCCAGCGGGGAAAGGGAGTGGCTGATCGCCTTCTACCCTAACGAGAGCGGGCTCTTCTGGCAAGGCGCCTGCCTGAACTACGCAGCTACGCTGAACAGAGTTCCCTTCCCGCGATGTTCAAGCACCTCCGCATTACGGATGAGGATGCTGCGGTTGGTCGTATAGGTCAGTCCCTTGTTCGGCTGGTCCTCGAATCCGAGGTACACCACTTCGCCTCCGCGCTTCCGTACCTCCGCGATAGCCGGTTGCAGATCAGAGTCGGAACTTCCGAGCACGATGCGCTCAACCAGCCGGTCGCAGGTCCAGCTCACCATATCAACGGCGATGCGCACGTCCACGCCTTTCTCCCGGAACACGATCGCCTTCTTCCCTGAGATCACCCGCTCCTGGCCGCGCACGCGACCGGAAAGAACCACTTCGAATCCTTGCCGCTCGAGAGAGGTTTTCAGGAGCCGCTGCTCGCCGATGAGTTGCCGTGACTTGTCCCGGGTCTCCGTATGCTCTTTGATCCGCGCGAAGTAGAAGAGCCGGCGGTCGATCGGGATGCCGGCAAGAACCTTTGCTACGAGGCCGTAGTAGTCGTACTCGTGCCACGCGGGCCGCGTGATGCCTGACGCTTCGAAAACATCCTCGATCTTGCCCTTAAAGTTCTCACCATCAATAGCCAAGATGGTCATTGCCGCGTAATTAAAACAGAAAACCCCAGCGGGCCACAAGGGCTGGCTGGGGCGCTTATGCAGAAATCGTAGCCGATTCGCTTACCGGCGTCAACTCGCTGGGGATATCCTCCGAAAGACCAAGCAACTCCGAGCTTCTGTAGTCCCGGGATGAGTCCTGGTGTGTAGGCGCAACGGGAATGGATAGACGTTCTGGCATTGCGTGTCACGGAGTATCCCCCTCGCGCACTCCCTCTTCAGGTCGCAAGGCAAGTGCAGGCCTGCCTGCCGCCGGGCAGGCGTTGCGGAAATGGACGAGGTGGCCGATGATAAATGTAAGTCCTCAGGGACATCCCGCCTTCGTTCCTGCCGTCTCGTGGCAAAAACATCTTTCGCATTCTCAAAAGGCATTCTGATACTGGCCTTAGTGGCCGGGTGGATCTTTGGCGGTTGGCCGCGGATTTTTGATTTTCCGCCGGGACTTCAACAGGCGCGGGCGGCGTTTCCACAGGTGGCTTCTCTTACGCCGTCCACTTTTGCAAGCGGTCTTTCGCACAATGTCGCCATGCCAGCAACGGTTGCCGCGGGGGATTTACTGCTGCTCCTTTTGACAAACGACGGCAGCGCTACGGTTACGGACCCGGACGGCGCGGGCGGCTGGACGGAGATCGCTACCGTTGCCAGAAGCACTTTTGTCCGTGGCTCGGTCTGGGCTAAAGACGCGGTGGGCGACGAGGGCGGCACGACAGTCAACTTCGCGACCTCGGCCGACGAAGCGGTAGCGGCGCAAGTCTATCGGATTCTTGCCGCTGACTGGTACGGTGACATTGCCGATGGTGTAAACCAAGCTAACTCCGGCGGCGGGGCTAACAGTTTAGACCCACCTTCGCTCTCTCCGGCATGGGGTTCAGATGAGACTCTCTGGATTGCCTATCTTTTCAAGTCGTCTACTTCCGCCGTGACCGGGTATCCTGCCAGCTATACCGATGGGACCAACACGACTACCTCAGACGCTACGTCTGGCGCGACCGCAGCCTCCGCGCGGCGCGAACTGGAAACAGCTACCGAAGATCCGGGCGCTTTTACGGCCGGCGGTTCCTCTGCCACATTTACGGTTGCCATTAGGCCGTCCGCGGTGGCGGTACCGGACGCCCCGACGCTCTATCCGGACGACGGTGGGTCAAACCAGATCGCTTTCAACAACACCCGCCAGAACGACAATACCCCCATTGTCCGCGCTTCCGCGACCCACACAGCTGATTTCAATAGGTTCCAGGTTGAGTTCAACACCCAGTCGGACTTTGGCGGCACCGCCTACACCGAGACGTTTTCTCCAGGCCCGTATTCTTCGGGCACGCAATACAACCTTCAGACGACGGGCACCCTTGCTCTTCCCACCACCAACGGCGTTACCTATTACGTTCGTGCCCGCGCGTCAGCCGACGGCGGGACGAATTACGGCGCGTGGTCAACGGCGAACAATCCCGTCTGGTCTTTTACCTATACCAGCACAGCCGGAGACGCGAACTGGTTCCAGACCACGGATGAGCAGTTTGATACGGGAACGCTTTCAAGCACGCAAACAACTGGCTCGGACTCGGTGGAGCTGGGAGGGGGCGCGACGATTGCCAAGGCAGGCACTGACACCAGCGGGACCTCGGCGGCCGGAACCGACACATCCCTTACGTTCTCGCACACCCTTGTTTCCGGCTCCAACAGGATGGTGGTCGTGGCAGTCGGCGTTGAAAATGCCGTTGCGCTTAACGATCCGCCGACGAGCGTCACGTACGGTGGTGTCAGCATGACCCGAGCCATAAGTCATGCGGCGGATAACGGAACCGCATTCAGGGCGTACGCGGAAATTTGGTATATTTTGGAGGCCAATCTTCCGGCCGATGGAGCGCGGGACGTTGTCATTTCCATAAGCGGTACGCCGAACACTATAGAGATAAACGGCTTTGCTGCGGAGTACACGGGTGTAAGCCAGGGAGCGCCTGAAGCCACCCATGGCGTGACCGCAACCAGCGGAACCGTCGTTACCAATACTATAAGTCCTTCAAGCGGCGCCTGGGTCATTTCGGCGATAGATGCCGGAACTAATTGGACATTCACCCACAACGAAGGGCAGGTGGAAGTTTTTGAGTTTGTTGACACAAGCTCTTCGTTAGGAGCCGCCGAACTTCGGGGCGCCAATGGAGAGACCTCCCTTAGCACCACCGTTTCCGCGACTATCAATACAAGAGTAGCACGCGTTGCGGCATCCTGGGTCGGGACAACCGTTTCCTCTGGCACTATCATGTCCCCGGAGATTGATTTTGACTGGGTGAGCGGGCAAGACACTTGGGGCGAGGCGGCTTTTTCCACAACCGAGACCAGCGGCGACGTGAAGTTGCGTGTCTATTACACTGTCTCAACCGCCTGTGACACGATTGTTCCGGACGGCACGCTTTCTGGCAATTCCTCCGGCTTTGATGTTTCGGCAAGCCCGATTGATATTTCCGGTCTCACGCCGGTTGCTACCACTTACAATAGAATATGTTTACAAGCGACACTCACCGATTCTGGCAGCACGCCGTTTCTAAACGACTGGACGGTAACGTGGGGAGCCGCCGCGACCGTCTCTTGCGACGCTGACATCACCTCGACCGCGTTCGGCACGCTTACTCCGAGTTCGGTGTTCACCGCTTCGCCCAACGCCTCGACCACGATGACGTGCGGCGCCCCGGGCTGCACGCTAAGCATCACATCCGCGAACGCCGGCCTTGCCACCTCTACTCCCGCCTACACCATTCCGTCCACGAGCCCCACGCAGAACTTGGAAAGCGGCGGCACGGAAGGATATGGCATCACGGCGACGACGACCGCGGGCGGCTCGGGCGGCACACTTGCCATCTACTCCCGCTACGACTTTGACAATGGAGGCAGCACGGTGGGAGGGCTCACGACCGGCGGCTTCGGTGTCGCTTCCTCAACGGCCGCCATAACGAACCGCCAGCTGATCATCAAGCACAGGGCCGCGATCAGCGTGTTGACGAACGCAGCCCAATACGAGGACACGCTTACGTACAGCTGCGCGGGAAACTGACCGTCGGAGTTATCCACACCCCCCCCTTCCGCGATTGAGTTCAAAGGACTACTATTAGTTTGTACACTCCCACGAGATGACATTTGATTTCTTAAACCTCCTTTCCAGAGAGAGAGAGAGAGAGAGAGAGAGAGAGAGAGAGAGACGACCCGGAGCGCTGCTTGGCGTCCTCTTCGCCGCGGCGTTGATATTCGTAATTCTGAACGCCTGGGCGGCGCTTTTGCCGTTCGCGTATGCCGTTGACCCGGTTACCGTTACGGCGACGGTCGCGCAGACGATAACCTGCGACTCGGATCTTGCCGGCTCGAGCACCGCATTCGGCACCCTTACGACCGGCTCGGTCACGACCGCCTCCCCGAACGCCTCGACCACGCTCTCATGCAACGTAGGCGCCGGCTGTACGCTAAGCGTCCTGGATGTCGGGAACACCACAAACGGCGGCCTCGCCACCTCCACCCCCGCCTATCTGATTCCGTCGCCAAACGCCGCGTTTGACCCGTTTGCCGCCTTAGTCGCGGGCACGGAAGGGTACGGCATCGTCGCCACCACCACCGCGGGCGGCTCGGGCGGCACCCTTGCCATATACAGTCGCTACGATAAGGACTCCGGCGGCAACACGGTCGGCAAGCTCCAGGTCACGGCCTTCGGCCTCGCTTCCTCCTCGCAGGCGATCTCGAACCGCCAGCTCATCGTGACGCACAAGGCGGCGATCAGCGGAGTAACGGAGGCCGCAAAGTACGAAGACACCATCACCTACAGCTGTGCCGCGAACTGATGACATTACGAACCCCACTTCTCGTTCTCTTCGTCGTAGGAGCCGCCGCGATCGCGGCGGCTCCTTTGCTTAACGCGCACGCAGTAACGGTCGGGCCCGCGAAGCAGGAGTTTTCTTCGGATCCTGGCGAGACGCTCCGGGGTACGGCGTACGTAAAGAACGAG
Organism: uncultured Candidatus Saccharibacteria bacterium; assembly: GCA_964623795.1. Classification (GTDB taxonomy): domain Bacteria; phylum Patescibacteriota; class Minisyncoccia; order UBA6257; family CAYSDW01; genus CAYSDW01. The sequence continues at coordinate 6,522 of CAZUVI010000027.1, forward strand.
ACGGCGAAGGCCGCCATGTTCTTTCCCTCGTTTGAGGAGTTCACCGAAGAAGAGGGGAGCAGAAGGTATTTCACGCGCGAGGGCGGCCTTTCTTCGTGGATAGCGCCCCTTCTGCCGGTTTCGCTCGCGCCGGGCGAGGGGAAAACACTGCCCCTCATCATCAATGTGCCGAAGGACGCTCCGCCGGGGAGCCACTTCGCGGTCATCTGGTGGAGCACGGCCGATCCCGCGAAGCTCAAGGAGGGCCAGGTGACCATAGCCGCCAAAGCCGGGGCGCTTCTCTATCTTACGGTCTCCGGCGAGGCGTACCGGAGCGCGCAGATCGTCTCCTTCCGCGCGGAGGGGGGCAGGCGGTTCTTCGGGGGGCTCCCCATCCGCTTCAGCGTGCTTATTAAAAACGAGGGGAACGTCTACGAGAAGCCGATGGGGACGCTCACGCTCACCAATCTCTTCGGAGGCGAGAGCGCGCGCGTGAAGGTCAATGAGTTCGGTTCGCAGGTGCTCCCGCGGAGCCAGAAGACGCTGCCCGATATCGAGCTCGCTGGAGACCGCTTTCTCTTTGGTCCTTACCGCGCGAACCTCGATCTCGTCTACGGAGAGAACGCTCATCTTAGCGCGCAGACATGGGTCTTTGTTATGCCGCCGGAGGCCCTTGTCTGGATGATCGCGATCATTCTCGTAATCGGCGGCGCTCCGTTCGTGATCAAAAAATACAATGCATGGATTCTCCGCAAGGCATCACGGTCAAGAACGCCACAAAGACGCTCGTAGGAGTCGCGTGCGTCGCATTGATCACGGCGTGGCATATCATGTTCCTTCCCGCATCGGCGCAGGTGTCCGTTACCGCCAAGGTGCCGGGCGTGTGCGGCAACGG
>CAZUVI010000028.1:0-2577 GCA_964623795.1 uncultured Candidatus Saccharibacteria bacterium
AATCGGTGTAGGGATTCAGACGCATCGCACTTGCTCTCGCACCATCGCTTCCGGTCTTCATCCGCTTTCCCCTCTCTCGCGAACTAAAGTGGAAAAATAGCTGGGCACAGCATACACTGGAAGACAAATGAACGTCAAGGAATTTTCCGAAAAAAATCCCGCTTCGCTCGTCGGCCGGGCGTATGCCATGGCCAAAAAGGCGCACGCGAGCCAGAAGCGAAAGAGCGGCGAGCCCTACATCGTCCACCCTCTGGCGGCTGCCCAGCATGTCGCCGACTGGAATCTCGACGAGCAGAGCATCGCGGCAGCGCTCCTTCATGACGTCGCGGAGGACACTTCTATTTCGATCGAGGAGCTGCGAACGGAGTTCGGCGAGGATGTCGCCTTTCTTGTGGACGGCGTGACCAAGCTCGGCAAGATCAAGTATCGCGGCGTGGAGACGCAGGTCGAAAATCTTCGCAAGATGATCCTTGCGCTCTCCGAGGACATCCGCGTGGTCATCGTAAAGCTCGGCGACCGCCTTCACAACATGACGACGCTCGCGGCCCTGCCGCCGCAGAAACAGCGGCGCATCGCCTTGGAAACGATGGACATCTACGCGCCCTTGGCCTACCGGCTCGGCATGCAGGGCCTCTCGGGAGAACTCGAGGACCTTGCCTTTCCGTACATCTACCCGCAGGAATACAAGTGGCTTATCGAGAACGTGAGCGAGCGCTATGAGGAACGCGAGCGCTATCTCGACCGGGTCAAGCCGATCGCGGTGAAGGAGCTCGCCGCGAACGGCATCACGCCGCTCACGGTTGACTCGCGCGCCAAGCGGTACTCGAGTTTGTACAAGAAGCTCCTCCGTTACGAGATGGACGTCGAGAAGATCTACGACCTGGTCGCGCTCCGCATAGTCGTTTCGAGCGTCGAGGAGTGTTACGCGGCCCTGGGCATCATCCACAAGCTTTGGCCGCCGCTTCCCGGCCGCATCAAGGACTACATCGCGCTCCCCAAGCCGAACGGCTACCGCTCGCTCCACACCACCGTCTTCTGTCTCGACCAGAAGATCACCGAGATCCAGATCCGCACCCAAGAGATGCACGAAGAGTCCGAGAACGGCATCGCCGCCCATTGGGCGTACGAGCAGATCAAGGGCGGCAAGGCGTACGCGCGGCGGCAGGCCGTCACGGCGGAAAAGAAGGAGCTTGCCTGGGTACAGCAACTTCGGAGCTGGCAGAAAGAGTTCACGAACCCCGAGGAGTTCATCAGTTCCTTGAAGATCGACTTTTTTCGGGACCGCATCTTTGCCATCACGCCGAAGGGCGAAGTGATGGATCTGCCCGCGGGCGCCTCGCCCATCGACTTCGCCTACCAGGTCCACAGCGCGATCGGCGACACGTGCTCCGGCGCCAAGGTGAACGGCAAGATCGTGCCCCTAAACTACGAACTCCGGTCCGGCGACGTCGTGGAGATCATGACGCAGAAGAACAAGCTTCCTTCGGAGTCATGGCTTGAGTTCGTAACGACCGCATCCGCCAAGCATCACATCAGGATGCGCCTGCGGAATTCCGGCCGCGCGTCCGGCAGTTTGGCCAAGGTGAGCCGCGCGCCGACCCACGTCGAGTTCCGCCTCACGGTCGAGGACCGCATCGGCCTTTTGAAGGACATCTCCGTCATGCTCTCCCGCTCACACCTCAACATCGTGAGCTTGAACACGCAAAATCCCGAGGTGCGGGGGAAATTTCCCGTCCTGCGCATCAAATGCGACACGGCCGACAAGGAGAAGATCGAGAAGCTGGTCCTGAAGCTCAAAACGATCCGCGAGGTGCGGGAGATCAGCTACCGTCTTCTCATATAGGCAAGAGGGGTTCGCACGAACACCACGCTATCATCCCGCCCAGCGAGCGGGATGCGCTCCCTCTCGGCCTCGCTCGCCCTGATAGCTGTGGTTTTAAGGAAGCTCTCGCCCGCTCGGCCTGCGAGAGGGTGTTCTTAGCGAACCCCTCTTGCCCTTCAAATTGTTTTTACGCCTCGCCCTCGCGCACCAGCTTCGCGATGATCGCGTTTAGTTCCTCGCCGGAATAGAACGAGATGACGATTTTGCCGCTCTCGCCGTTCTTCGAGACGGTGACCGGCGCGCCCAAAAGCGTCTCAAGGCGTTCCTTAAGCGCTTCGGCCTCCGGGTCGGCTCCGACGCTCGGCAAGGGCGACGTCGGAGCGGCGGCTGCGCGCGCCATGCGGCGGCGTTCGATGTGGCTTTTGAGCTCGCGCACGCTCATTGCGTTTTTTAAGAGGTTCTCGAAGACCGCCCGCTGTTCGGCAATGTCATCGACGGAAAGCAGCAAGCGCCCCTGGCTTTCGCTGATGATGCGCCGCGAGAGCGCCTCCTGGACCTCCGAGGGAAGCTGGAGCAGGCGGATGCTGTTCGCCACCGCTTCGCGGCTCTTGCCGATGCGCGCGGCTATCTCGCGCTGGGTAAGGCGGAACTCGTCCTGAAGGCGCGCATACGCCCGCGCGGTCTCGACCGGATCGAGATTCTCGCGCTGGAGGTTCTCGATGACGGCAAGCTCCAGACGCTCACGGGCGTAGGAG
>CAZUVI010000028.1:2587-7332 GCA_964623795.1 uncultured Candidatus Saccharibacteria bacterium
CGCCGGCAATGAGCTCGTAGATGACGTTCGTTCCCGCCTCCGTGTCCTCCTCGATCTTCGAAACGACAAGCGGTTGAAGCACGCCGAACTCGCGGATCGAGGTCGCAAGCTCCCGGAGCGCTTCCTCGTCGAAATACCGCCGGGGCTGATGCCGGTTCGGAATGATCTTGTCGACTTCGATGTGGAAGATGGCCGTCTGGTGGGCCGGCGGCGGCGCTCCACGCACAGCACCCGACGGGGCATGCGGCAGGATGTGCGCCGCGCTCTGCGTTTCGGGAACGGCGGCGACGCCGCTCTTTTCAAAGTCGTGTCCCTCTGGTGCGCGCGGCTCCGGACTCGCGGCGGATCGCTGCGGCTGTTCCGGTGCTCCCGCGCTGTCGCTTGCGTCTGCCATAAATTTAGTATCAGGATAGCGAACAATCGGATTTTTGACAAAGAGTGCTACGATTTTATAGTATCCATGTCCTCGCCAGGGTGGTGGAATTGGCAGACACGCAGGACTCAAAATCCTGTACTCGCAAGAGTGTGAGGGTTCAACTCCCTCCCCTGGCACCACAAATTCTTGACTTTTGCTGTTTTTTGGTATATACTTTTTACAGCCCGTAACAAGGAAAGCGAGGTGTGCGCATGGAGCGTTACGATAAGTTCACTCGAGGGGACTTCTACGTGGAACTTTGGCTGCCGACCACAGCGGACGAACCGCTCGAGTGTCTCGTCAAGATCTGGAAGGGAGGCATCAAGGTGAAGAGCGGAACGGTTCCGCTCGGCCGCTTCCCTACGCCCCTGCCGAACGCGGAGGAAATGAAGGCGCTTCTCGCCGCCGCCGACGCGCTCATCGCAGAAGTAAGCGTCCCCTAGGGGACAAGGAGATCAGCCATGACCGGCTTGGAGATCCTCTCGTTTCTCGCGGTCTCGCCGCTTCTCTTCCTGGTGGTCGTGCTCTTCATGGCCGCCGCCTGGTGCGCCGTTGCCGCCGTCTACTTCCCCCTCTTGGGGATCTGCCGCGGCGCCGCCTGGCTCATTTCCAAACTCGGATAGTTCGAGGCCCCGTCTTGCATGACGGGGCCTTCGCAGTACTATAAGAACAGCAATTTGAAGCGCATCCAGGGGATGCACCAAGGAGAAGAACGATGGTCAAGATCACTGAGACCGCGGCGGCGCGCGTCCGGGAGCATATGGCGGCGGCCGCGAGGGGAAAGCGCAAGGATCACGAAACGTTCTACCTCCGCGTCGGCGTCGCGGGCGGCGGCTGCTCGGGCTTCACCTACACGCTCGAGATATCGGACGAGCCCGTCGGCGAGCATGACCGCATCTTCGCCGCATACGGCGTCCGGGTGATCGTTGACGCGAAAAGCTACCTCTACCTGAACGGTTCGGAGATCGACTACAAAACCGAAGGGCTTCAGAGCGGCTTCGTCATCGTGAATCCCAACGCCAAGTCAAGCTGCGGCTGCGGGCAGTCGCACTCGTTTTAGATGCGAAACAGATGCAGAACGCGGTCCCGTCGGGGGCCGCGTTGTTCTTTATTATTCCCGAGATGCCTGCTGGTCGCGGGGCCAGACGAGACGCTTGGCAAGAAGCGCCGAGAGAGCGCCCAAGACGGCGCCGCCCAGGATATCCGTCGGCCAGTGGACGCCCGCGGCGACGCGTGCGAGGCCTACAAGAAATGAGAGCGCGAGAAACCAGACGCCCCACCTGCGGTTTAGGAAGAAAAGCGCCGTACCGAGCGCGAAGAGCAGCGCCATATGGCCCGAGGGGAAGGAGCCGGAGCCGTTCGTAAGAAGCGGCTCGAAGGAGAGCACTTCATACGGCCGCGGGCGGTCGTAGAAGAAACGGAAGATCTCCGTGAGGATACCGCGCGCAAAGATCACGCCTAGCGCCATCGTGACGGCGAGCTCAACGCGCTCACGCCATCCGGAGACGCGCGTGAGTGCGAGAAGCAAACTGGCGATAAGGAAGTACGGCAGGTACTGGGACAAGAAAACGATGCCCCCATCGAGCAGCGTCGCCCGATCGGCGAGAACGTGAAGCGCGGAAAAAACGATCTGGTCGTAGTACATCTAACGGCGCACGAAGGGCAACAGGCCCAGGAAGCGGGCGCGTTTGATCGCCTGGGCGAGCCGACGCTGGTGCTTGGCGCACGTTGAAGAATACTTGGGGTCGATGATCTTTCCCTGGCCGGAGATGAAGCGCTTCAGAAGCTCCGATTCCTTATAGTCGATCTCGTTCAGGTTTTGCGAACAGAAGTAGCATTGCATCATACGCGGTAATGGTTTGCGTTTAGCATTCTAGAACGGCAGGTCCTCCGATCTCGCGTCGGCACCCACTCCGTCAGCTGACGGATTGCCGCTCTCGATCTCGATGGTCGGAATTTCCTCGTGCGGGGCCGCACCAACTCCCTGGCTCTTGCCGGGAGCCCTGAAACCCTGACCGCCTGCGGGGCGGGGCCCGAGCTGGATGCGCTCGGCAACGATCTCGGTCTTGGAGCGTTTCGCGCCATCCGGACCATCCCAGGACTGGGTTTGCAGGCGACCTTCAACGAAGATCATGCTGCCTTTTTTAAGGTACTGATTCACGACTTCGGCTTGCCTGCCGAAAGCGACGACATTGTGGAATTGGACGTCTTCCCTTTTCTCGCCTTTCTGGTCTTTCCAAACGCGGTTCGTCGCCACGCCGAACGAGGCCACGGAAGCGCCCGAGGGCAAAGCCTTGAGCTCCGGGTCTCTGGTCAGATTTCCTATTAAGAAAACTTTATTGAGGTTCATTGCAGGATCTCTTCGAGCCGCTTCTCGAGCGCTTCATTGCTCAAGGCCGTTGCGGGCGCCGGTTCCGCTTTTTTCGGTGCGTGCGCGCTTTCGCTTCCAGCCGGGCGCGGCCGCGCTTGGCCGTCTTGCCGGCCCGCTTCGCCGAAGCGAGGCGAGCCGTCCGGGAGACCCGCCGGTCTGCCTGCGTGCGCGCTTCCGCTTGCGTTCGCGCTTTCGCTTCCGAACGCCGTCCGCCTCTCGTACGTTATTCCCTGCGGTTTTGCGATCGGGGGCGTGACCATGAGAAAACGGAGCACGTGCGGATTGAAGCGCAGCTCGTGATCAAGCCCGGCCACTGCTTCCGGGTCGAGCCGGAAGTTCAGGGAACTCATAACCGCCTGCGTCTCCTTTTCGATCGGGTAGGCGAGCCGCTGACGCACGAGCGTTCCCTGGCTCGTGATCTCGGCACCGCTCTTTTTGAGCACCGCGATCACTTCCTCGACTTTGTCTTCGGCGCGCGTCAGAAAGGTAAGCTCGTATTCTTTTTTTGCGTTTTCTTCTTCCATATACAGGGTAAGGGTATAGGGTGCGGGTTCTGTCGTCAAATTATTCCTCGTCCTCCGCCGCCGCATGGCCGCCGTCTTGGCGAGCCTCGTTGCCGGAGATGTCGGCTGCGCTTGCTCCGTCGGCTGACGAACCGCCGCGTCCCGCATCCGCGGCGCTTTCCTCGCCGATCGCAAGACCCGTACCGACCGGGATAAGGCGGCCGATGATGACGTTTTCCTTGAGGCCGCGCAGATAATCGCTCTTGCCTTCGCTTGCGGCGTTCACGAGCACCCGGGCCGTTTCCTGGAAGGAGGCGGCCGAAAGGAAGCTCGAGGACGAGAGCGCTACCTTGGTGATGCCCATAAGAAGCTGGACCGCTTTCGCCGGCGTGCCGCCTTTTTTGCGCAGCGCGCGGTTCACCTCGAGGAACTCGGATTTCTCCACGATGTCGCCGGGCACGAAGTCGGAATCGCCCGCCTCCTTGATGCGCACGCGGCCGAACATCTGGCGGATGATGATCTCGATATGCTTATTGTTGATCGAGGCGCCTTCCGAAAAGTAGATGCGCTGGACCTCGTTCACGATATAGCGCTCCACCGCTTGCGCGCCGCGGTATTCGAAGAGCTCCTTAAGGTCGATGTGCCCCTCGGAGAGCTGATCGCCCCGCTTCACGCGGTCGCCTTCTTTTGCGAAAAGCGTCGTCGAGCGATGCACCGGGTACTCGACAAGTTTTGTTTTCTTGCCATCGGTCTGCACTCGCGCTTTCGCTTTCAATGCTATGACCTTCAAAAGGCCCCGCTCTTCGATGCTCTCGATCTCGCCGTCCGCTCCCGCCAAGACCGCCTTGCCTTTGGGAGGCCGGACCTCAAAGAGTTCCTCTACGCGCGGCAGGCCGTGCGTGATATCCGCGCCCGCGATGCCGCCGGTATGGAAGGTGCGCATCGTAAGCTGGGTGCCCGGCTCGCCGATGGACTGCGCGGCGATGATGCCCACCGCCTCGCCCATCCGTACGGGCTCATTCGCGCCGAGATCATAGCCGTAGCATTTCGCGCAGACGCCGTAGAGCGTCTTACAGGAGATCGCCGAGCGCACCTTGACGCTCTCGATCTTCGCCTTGTCGATCGCCTCCGCCGCCTTCGCGTCGATCACGTTGCCTGCCCTGAGAAGCACTTTATTGCCCGCCTTGAGGTCATCGAGCACCGTGCGGGAGAAGATGCGGTTCGCGAAGGACTGGCCGAACGCGGCGCCGTCGGCGCGCACGAGGTCGATGCCCTCCTTGGTGCGGCAGTCCTCCTCACGGACCACAATATCCTGCGCAACGTCCACCAAGCGGCGGGTGAGATATCCGGCTTGCGCGGTCTTCAAGGCCGTGTCCGTGGAACCCTTGCGGGCGCCGTGCGTGGAGATGAAATACTCCAGGACCGAGAGCCCCTCCTTGAGCGAGGACTTGATGGG
>CAZUVI010000029.1:0-3111 GCA_964623795.1 uncultured Candidatus Saccharibacteria bacterium
TGAGACCGAGCGCGATGTCGTCCGTGACGTTGCCGGCGCCGACGGGGAGGATCGCGGTATGCAAAAGTTTCTGTTCCTCGTAGATGCTTATGCCTGTCGTGCCGAAGCCGATGTCGATCAAAACGACGCCGAGATCTTTTTGGTTGCGGCTCAAAACCGCCCGCGCGGCGGCCAAGGGTCCGTAGATGGGACCGGCAACCACGCCTCCGGCTTTCTCAACGCAGGCCATCACGCGCTGTACGTTCGGCGAGAACGCGTCGATCACGAGGCAGTTGGCTTCGAGACGCGCGCCGTTTAATCCCACCGGGTCCAGGATGTCGCCGATGCCGTCCACCGCATACTCGCGCGTTACGGTATGGATAACCATCCGGTTATGGCCCACCCGCACCATGGTCTCGGCCGCCTTGATAACGCGATCCATGTCCTCCTCGGAAATGCGCGAATCGCCCCGCGGGAGCGGCACCATGGCCTTCGAGACCTGGCAACTGGTCTGCTTGCCGCCGATATTGAGGTAGATGTTCTTCGCCGCGCCTTTCGCGACCTTCCGAAGCTCGTCGAGCGCGCCGCGAAGAGCGCCGCAGGCCTCGCCTTCGTCCACCACCACGCCCTTCTGGAGGCCGGCCGCAGGCATGGTGAAAAGCGCGCGCACCAGAGGTTTGCCCCGCGCGGGGGTTTCGATGACCGCCGCTTTAATTCCTTTTGTGCCGACGTCCAGACCGACAACGTATTGGGTCAGAGAAAACATAGGAAGCGCTTGAAGCTTCCTCATTATCAGACAGGGCAGGCAAAATGGAAAGGGGGTTTCACTCCGTCAGCTGACGGACCGCATGATAGCCCGCTCCTTCCGCTCCATCCGAACCCGGTCCCCGGCACGCTCATGGTCGTAGCCCGCGAGATGCAAGAGACCGTGCACCGCCATAAAGGCGATATCCTCCTTATGCCTGCGGATATGGTCCGGGCCCAGGTAGATCTCGCCCATGGGCCGCGACCCAGCATTAAAAGCGATGAATTGGCGCGGCCAGGGGAACGAAAGGACGTTCGCGGGCTTGTCCTTGCCGCGGTAGCGTCTGTTCAAATGCCGCATCGTGCGGTCGTCCACGAGATAGACCTCAAGCGAACCCCGGAGCCGGAGCATCCGAAGACCGGCCGTGAGGGCGCGGCGAATATCACGCTCGTATGGGCGATACTTGGCGCTCCCGGAGACGACCAGAACGGCCGCGCTAGCCGATTTTTTCCTTGACGACTTTCGAGACGAGGCCGGCATCGGCTTTTCCTTTGAGTTCTTTCATCACCTCTTTCATCACGACGCCGAAACCCTGTTCGGCAGAGACCGCGCCGGCAGCGAAAACCTTCTCCACGTGCGCGCGCACCTCCTTTTCGGAAAGTTCAGCGGGAAGATACCGCTCGATGAGCGCAAGCTCTTTGGCTTCGTTCTCCGCGAGGTCCCGCCGGTTGCCCTGCGTGAAAAGCTGAATGGACTCTTTGCGCTTCTTGGCTTCTTTCTTCAGCACCTCGAGCACTTCTTCATCGGTGAGTTGGTCACCCTTCCCTTGTCCACGTTTTTCGATGGCGCGATTGTGCGCAGCGGCCGTGAGAAGACGGAGAACGCCTACCTCAAATGCGCGCTTTTCCTTGAGCGCGGCAGTAAGCTCGCTGTGCAGCTTGTCGAGGAGCATTAGAGCAGGCCGAGCTTCTTTAAGCGCTGCACCTCCTGTTTTTTTGCCTCGCGATGGAGCGCCGAAAGGCGGCGGCGGCGGCGGTTCACCGGGCGCGCGCGAAAGCGCCTCTTTCTCGCCTCCCGCAGGATCCCGCTCTGTTTCACCCGCTTCGAGAAGCGGTACATGAGCGACGTGGGAGATTCTCCTTCTTTGCGTCGTATTTCCATGATGTTAGCCGTTTGAGTGTGCCATGCCAAAACGAGCTTTGCAAGTTTACTGCGCTTTCCTGATCCTCGCCGCCATCTCCTCGAGCGCTTCTTTGGGCGGGTGCGCTTCGCTTTTCGCCTGCGGGTTCGGAGAACGCAAATGACTTGCGCCATTTGCGTTCCATCCTCGCTCCTTGGCGGGCGAAACGACGGTATGGATGGAGCCGCCGCCGTCCCCCCTGAAACGCGGGATGACGTGCACGTGGAGGTGGTCCACCGCCTGGCCGGATGCCTTGCCGTGGTTTATGCCTATCGTGAAGCCGTCCGGCGCGAGCGCCCTTTGGAGCATACCCGTAACCGTCTTCACGCCCTCGAAGAGCGGGGCAAGCGCCTCGTCCGGCAGGTCGAGGAGCGTCTCGCTGTGCGTCCGCGAGACCACCATGGCGTGACCGGGCGCGCGGGGATTGATGTCGAGAAAGGCGAGAACGTCGCCGTTCTCGTAGATAACGGCGCTCCCGAACTCCTTACGCGCGATTTTGCAGAAAAGACAGTCCGGCATCGGTTCGTATCACTCTTGCGATTCTCCCGCGCCCTGGCCGGGCAGGCTCGCGCCGGGGACCGCTCCGCCGGCTGGCGGATTGTCGCTTGCGCTTACGCTATCGCTCTCGGCAAGTCCCCCGCCGAGAGCGGGATCATCCTTTCTGGCTGCCGCTTTTCGGAGCAAGAACGCCTCCTTCGCTTTTTCCTCCTCCGTCCTCTCCCTCACCACGAGGTCCTGGAGACCCATGGCTTTTTGTTCCTTCAGTTTCTTCTGGATGGTCTGCGGGGCGCGCGCGATGGGCACCGTCTCCTGCGCGCCCGTTTTCATGTCGCGCACGATGATCGAGTCCTCATACGCCTCCTTCTGGCCGAAAATGAGCGCCACGGGCGCCTGGTTCTTGTTCGCTATGCGAAGCTGGGTATCGAGCGAGCCCTTGCCCAGCGCCTCGCCCAGAGGGATGCCCGCGTTCCGGAACTGCTCCAAGAGCTTCAGGCACCTTCGCTTTGCGAGGTCGCCCACGTAGACGAGGAATACCTTGTTCTTCGGCCGGGCGGGCGGAAGAAGGTCCCTCTCTTTCATGACGTGGATGAGCCGCTCGATGCCCGCGGCGCCCCCCACGGCGGGCGTGGGCTTGCCGCCCAAGGTCTCGACCAAGTAATCGTAGCGGCCGGCTGCCTGCAAAGCGAAATCGAAGCCCTCCGCATAG
>CAZUVI010000029.1:3121-7236 GCA_964623795.1 uncultured Candidatus Saccharibacteria bacterium
CGCTGCGCCGACGGCGCGGTGCAGGTCTGCTCCGGTGGCGGATGGCTGACGGCGCTCGACTGCTCAACGGTCACGCCTGGCGCGTGGTTCTGCGGTTCGACGCCTGGCGTAGCGGCCGCCTGCCTGCAAAGCGAAATCGAAGCCCTCCGCGTAGATCTCGAAGACCGTCCGGTTGTAATAATCCAGCCCCCGCACGAGGCGCGGGTCGAGCACGTACGGAAGACCGAGTTCGTCGATGTACTCCAGAACGCCTTTAAAGTGCACGTTGCAGAGGTGGCAGAGGTTGTCGAGGAAACTCGGCGCATCCGCCTTGAACTTCTGGCAATTCTCGTTCTTGCAGTCCAACAGGCGCAAGGGGTTCGTCTCGAGGCGGCGCTCGCAATCCCTGCAGAGCTGTTTTTCTTTGCCCCGGTAGTGGTCGGTGAGCTTCTTGCGGTAGAGCGGCCGGCAAACGCGGCAGCCGATCGAGTTGATGCGGATCGAGAGGTTCTTGATCTTGAGCTCTTCGAGCAGGCGCACGGCGACCACGATGATCTGCGCGTCGTAGATAGGGTCGGATTCGCCGCCCAGGATCTCAAAGCCGATCTGGTGGAACTGGCGGAAGCGGCCCGCCTGCGGCTGTTCATGACGGAACATCGGCCCCACGTAAAAGAGCTTCAGGGGCTGGCTCAAGTGGCTCATGCCGTGTTCCAGGTAGGCGCGGACGAGGGGCGCGGTGCCCTCCGGCCGGAGCACCAGGCGGTCGCCGCCTCTGGTCTTCACCGCAAACATCTCTTTCTCCACTACGTCCGAGGTCTCGCCCAGCGTGCGCTCGAAGACCTCCGCGTGCTCGAGGATCGTGGTCTCGATGCGGGAAAAGTTGTAATCGTCCGCGATTTCGCGCGCGGCCTTCCGGAGCCGCTCCCAGACGGCCTCTTCGTTCGGCAGGATGTCGTGCATCCCCTTGGGCGCCTGGAACGTCGTGGTTTTCGCTCGCTTCTTCTCCTGCTTCTGTTTTGAGGTTGGCAGCGCCATAGCCGCTAATACGCCGGGCGCTCGAATGCCATGACTTTTGCGAGCGGCCAGAGGCGGAGACGGGCGATGCCGATGACCTCCCCGCGCTTCACCGGTCCCCAGTCGCGCGAGTCGAAGCTCTGCAAGCGGTTGTCGCCCATTACGAAATACTGGTCCTCGCCGAGCGTGATATCCGCGGTGCGCGGCGTTTTGAGGTCCTGCGGCAGATAGGACTCCGCGAGCTTGACGCCCTCGGGGTGTTCCGCGTTCACGACCCGCACAGCGCCCTCGCGAACGCGGACTTCCTCGCCGGGCAGGCCGATGATGCGCTTGATGTAATAGACGGACTCGTCACCGGGGTACTTGAAGACCACCACCTCGCCGCGCTCCGGTTTTCGGAAATAATACGAGAGTTCGTCGACCAGAAGATAATCGCCGTGGGAAAAGGAGGGTTCCATGGAGGCGCCGGAAACCAGAAAGGGCTGCACCAGGAAGGTGCGCACCACGAAAACGGCCGCCACCGCGACGAACGCGACCTCCAAAACCTCGAGCGACGAAACAAAAAGGCGTTTCATAAAATTCAGAAATTTTATGCGATGACTTCGCTCCAGTATACTACGAATTTTCCAGCTTTTCAATCCCGCGGTAGAATGAACGTATATGTCTCCCGCGGGGACCATTAGGGCGTTCATCGGTCTCGGCAATGCCGGGGAGGAATTCGCGCGCACGTACCATAATGCGGGATTTCTTTTCCTTGATCATGCCGCTGAGGGGGCGTGGATCGAGAACAAGAAACTGGGCGCGAGCTACCAAAAGCGGCACGGCGTGCTGCTGGTGAAACCCGCGGGCTACATGAACGAGTCCGGCCGGGGCGCGGCGGCGGCGCTCCGCTATTTCAAGATCTCTCCCGCGGAAACCGCGGTCGTTCACGACGATTCCGATCTCCCGCTCGGCACGGCGAAGCTCGTCTTCGGCCAGAGCGCGGCGGGCCACCACGGCGTGGAGTCCGTCATCAAGGCCTTCGGGACGTGCGATTTCTGGCGGCTCAAGATCGGCATACGCCCAAGCGGGCGCCGCGCCGGGCGGAAACGAAAGAAGGCGGGGGAATTCGTCCTTTCGGCGATCACAAAAGCCGACCGCGCGCTCCTCGAACGGCTGTTTCAGCGGGCGAGCGTAGCGGTGATGGAGAACGTCACCCCTCTCTCGGCTTTTACGATCAAGGAGAGCGGCAAGTCGGCTTTCTCGATCTGAGGGTCGTCTTCCAGGAGCTTGCGGAACCCGATCGCTTCCTCCTCGCTGTTCGCCCGGCCGACGATCAGGATGGGGCTCGCGATCGATGAGATCGCCACGCGGTCGAGCGACACGCGGCCCTTCGCGGCAAGCGCCTGGAGATCGCGTACGATCGGGGCCAAGGCGACCTCCGCGTTCTTTGCCGTACCGACGAACGCAACGGCGCGATTGAACGATCTCGCCTCCTCTTCGAGCTTAGCCACCTCCGCGACCTCCGGCTGCGCGGTGCCCTGCGTAAGCTCCGCCGCCACGCGACGATCGATGCGCACCACGAAGAATTCCGTTATCAAGAAAAGCGCAACCAAAAAACCGAGCGCGGAAAACACGATGTTCCGCCACAAGGCGACGAAAAGGCGCACCTGATTCTGGCGATATTCGTCTTCGGTGCCGACGCTCAACAAACTGATGATGGTGTCGGCGCCGCGCGAAATGCGGCCGCGCAGCGCGGCGCCCAAAGCCACGAAGTACGCGAGCGGGATCTGGACGGAGCGACCAAGCGCAAGCGGGCTTACCTGCGTATCGGGGAAGTTCTTGAGGATCACGCCCTTGATCTCCTCCTCGAGGCCCTGCGAGACCAGAGTGACGTTTTTGACCGGCCCGCCCCAGCGGCCCGCGTAGAACGTCATCACCTGTTGGAGATTCCGCACCACCGAGTTTTTGAACACATCCGCGGCGAGCGCGCGCTCCGAACCGACGATGGTGCGCCAGGAGACGAAGTAATTGAAATACAGATTGCCGCCCCGCACGATCGCGTAATCGATGCCGTCGCTTGAGAGGTTGACGATGATCGCCGGCGTCCGAGGATCGAATCCCGCGCCGAGCTCTTCGGCAAGCCGCGCGAGCGAGAGAGCCGGGAATTCGGCCGCTACCGCGAGGAAGCCGGCCTCCCGAAGCGCGGCGATGAGTTCGTCCGCCGCCTTGTTCTCGATAAGAGCTCCCAGAAGCTCGATGTTCTCGCTCTCGTTCGGCGCTTCTATCCGCTGCCAGTCGGAATAGGTGTTCTTCGGGTCCGTCGGCGAGATCATCTGCAGGTTCAGGCGAGCCGCCTCCTCCAGGTTCGTTTCGGAGACGAGAGGCAACGAAAATGCCTGCGCGTACACGAGCGCGGGCGGGAAGGAAACGATCACGTGCACGCGCTTCTTGGACGGCACGGGGATCTGACCCCGCACGTTCTTCAACGCAGCGACGAAGTTCGCCCGGTCCTTGACGCGGCCGTTCTCAAGAATGCCGGGCGGCAGGCGAAGCGCCGCGACCTGGGGGACGTTGTTCTCGAAGAGAACGTAACGCAGCGCGGAATCGGAGATCTCCAATCCCCCGATAGGCGGAGCGGGATTGAGATGCTTGAAAACTCCTTGCAAATATCCTGTGAGACGGGAGAGAAAGCCCATTATGTAGAAGTTCTAGATCGCTACTTCAGAGAGAGAGATGACGCGCACTTCCCCGGTCGTGGAGTCCGCCGCAGTGATCGCTTGAAACTTTTTTCGGCGCGTAAGGACGGTGCTTTCGGACGTGATGCATACTTTTCCGGCGACGCCGGACGTGCAGTCGCTGGGATTCGTTATGATAACCGTCGTCGAATAGCTGCCGACCGAGAGCGAGTAGCCGGCGCTCGAGGCGCTCTTGTCGCGAACCAGCCGGAGCAGGGCGTCCTGGACGCCTGCGCGAGCGACCGTGACGGCTTCCGCATTGATCCGGGCGGCCAATCCGGAGCGCACGAACACGAACGCAAGAAACGCGCCCGCGATCGCGATCTCCATGATCACGCTGCTGATGACGAGCATGGTGGGCAAAGCGGCCGCGCCGTCTCTCCAGAAAACGCGCCTCATACCGAT
>CAZUVI010000030.1:0-7106 GCA_964623795.1 uncultured Candidatus Saccharibacteria bacterium
CGAAGGAGAGCAAAGGCAGAGCGAAGAGAACGAGGACGATAATGAGGCGCTTCATCCCGTTAGAAGCAGATCGCGATCAATGCGAATCTGCATAGTTACTTTATGGCGACGATTATACATAGTGAGTAACGTTATTACTATATATTAGTAGAGCGATCGCGGCTTCTAACGGGATTCATGGCTAGGTTCTTGGGTTCTAGCGTTGTTTGGTAAGCATCGCGCCGGTAATCGCATCCTCCGCCTCCTTAAGCGCGTTTCGCGCGGAGAGACGGCCGCTCGTCACCGCTTCGATCATATCAGAAAAAGCGCGTTCCACGAGCAGGTTGTCGATCTGCGGCCACGAACGGGCGGTCAAGGCCTGGCGCGCGAAGACGCCCAACTCGGCATCGTCCTGCGCCTCGGTAATAAGCGCGCGGAGCGCGGGAGGGTGCTTCGTGATTTCCCCATATGTCCGCATCGAGACCTGGTCGGTCGTGAGGAACTTCACGAACTGCCAGGCGAGGTCCGCCTTCGCGCTCTTCTTCGAGACCGCGAAGCCCCAGTAGTTCGCGAAGTTCACGGGCTGGGCGGCGCCGCGCGGCTGGGGCATGGGCGCGATGTCGAACGTAAGGAACGGGTTCTTTGCGCGCAGAAGCCCGGTCTGGTAGGCGTAGTTGAACATCATCGCGACGTCACCCTCCGCGAAGTTGTCCACGGAGTAGTGCAGACGGTCGTTCCACGTGTAGACCGAAGAGGCGGGGTTCGCGAACTGCGCGACGAACTCGAGGGCGCCGAGACCCGGCACCTTCCCGCCGCCGACCGGCGCGGCGAATGTGGCGCGGCCGAAATTGTTGTTCGTCATTGCAGTGCCTGCCTGGAGCATAAGGAGCGACATCAGGTCGGCCGCGCGGTTCACGCTCTTTGACGAGCCGCCTATCGCGGCCGCGGCCTTGACGACATTGCCCGAGGCGTCGAGCTCGCGGAGGCGCGGCACGAGCGTGTTGAACTCTTCCCATTCGCGGGGCGGGGTGGGGATACTTTTGCGGTCGAAGTAGTCCTTGTTCCAGTAGAGGGCGAGGGTGTCGACGTAGAGCGGGAGCGCGAAGATCACGCCGTCGGGGGCGAAGTCCTGTTCGACCACGGTCGGGTAGAGTCCGCGGAACTGGGCGATGGGGAGCGCGGTCTCCGCAAGGGGCGCGACCTTGTCGAAGTGCTTGGGGAGCCAGGTCGAGTGGAACATGAGAATGTCGGGCCCGGTGCCTGCGGCCAGGGCCTGGATGAGGTCCTGCTCGTAGGTCTGCTCGTTCTTCCGTTCGTAGAGTACCTGCGTATTTTTGCGCACCGAGGTTTGGAACGCGTCAATGCCGGCGCGGAAGGCGCCGATCTCGTCGAATACGCCCCAGACGACGAGTTCCTCCCGCGGCGGGTTCAAGGGACCCCTGCCGCCGAAGACGAAAAGCGCGACGATCAGAAGAACGACGCCGCCGACGCCGCCGATAATGATGAGTTGTGACCGGGACAGGGACATATCGTTTAAGTATATCAGAAACGCTCCGCGCTCCGCGGAGCGTTTCTGGCTAGAGGCAGATGGTGCCGGCTACCTTGTCGCTGGGGTTCAAGGTCATGATCTTCACGCCCTGGGTGGCGCGGCCGGCGACGCGCACGGTCTTGAGGTCCGTGCGGATCGTCTGGCCTTTTGCGGAGATGGCAAAGAGTTCTTCTTCGGTCGTTACGATATGAGCCGAAACAACGGGTCCGGTTTTTGCCGTGACTTCGGCCGTCTTCACGCCGCTGCCGCCGCGTTTTTGCACTTTATATTGGGAAAGAGCCGTGTGCTTGCCGAACCCGTTCTGCGTTACGACCAAGAGCCGTCCTTCTTTTGCCTTGTCCTTAGCGACGACGTCCATCGAACTTACGGTGTCCGAGCCCTTGAGGCGGATACCGGCGACGCCCGCCGCGGTGCGGCCCATCAGCCGCGCGTCGGTCTCCTTGAAGCGGATGGACTGTCCCAGTCCGGTCGTCACCAGCACCTCGTCTCCTCCGGATGAGAACTTTACCCACCGGAGCGAATCGCCCTTTTTGAGGGTGATGGCGATGATGCCGTTCCGGCGCACATTTGCGAAGTCCTTAAGGGGCGTGCGTTTGACGAGGCCCTTCTCGGTCACCATCACTATGAATTGTCCCGGCTCCTTCTTTCCGAGAAGGCCGTCCCGGTAGCTCACGATCGCGTTTGCCGCCTCCTCGGGCGGGATCTCGAGGAAGTTATGGATCGCCTTGCCCTTCGAGGTGCGGCTGCCCTGCGGGATCTCGTAGACCTTTGTCTGGAAGACGCGGCCGCGGCCCGTAAAGAACAGAATGTTGTCGTGCGTGTTCGCGTGAACGAAGTGCGAGAGGAAATCCTCCTCGCCGACCTCGGAGCCGATAAGGCCCTTGCCGCCGCGCCGCTGGCTCTTGAAGGTCGCGGGCGGGACGCGTTTGATGTAGCCGCTCTTGGAGAGCGTGATAATGGTCTCTTCCGCAGGAATAAGATCTTCTTCGCGGAATTCCGTAAGGCCGGTCGCGACGACCTTCGTGCGTCGCTCTCCGCCGTACTTCTCCTTGAGCTCGAGGTACTCCTTCTTTATGAGCGCGGTGATCTTGGCGGAGCTCGCGACGAGGAGTTCAAGCTCCTCGATGAGCTTTTTCTTTTCCTTGAGTTCGTCCTCGATCTTTTGGCGCTCGAGTGCGGCCAAGGTCTGGAGGCGCATTTCGAGGATGGCGCTTGCCTGGATAGCGGAGAGCTTGAAGTGCGCGACAAGATTTTTGTGCGCGTCCTCCTTGTCCGCGGACTTCTTGATGGTCGCGATAACCTTGTCGATGACCGCGAGCGCTTTCGCAAGACCCTCGAGGATATGCGCGCGCTCTCTCGCTTTCTTGAGATCGAACTCGGCGCGGCGCTTCACGACCTCCCGGCGGTGCGCGATGTGCGCCCCGAGCATGTCCTTCAGGGACATGACGCGCGGCTGGATGCCGCCGTCCTCGAGCGCCAGCATGTTCACGTGAAAGTCGCGCTGGAGGTCGGTGCGATTATAGAGCTGGTTTAAGACCTTCTGCGGCGGGACGTCCGACTTGAGCTCGATAACGATGCGCACGTGTTTGTCCGATTCGTCGCGGATGTCCCTGATGCCCTCGATCTTCTTCTCGGTCACGAGCTCGGCGATCGTCATGATAAGCTCCGCCTTGTTCACCTGGTACGGGATCTCCGTGATGACGATGTCGAACTGCCCGCCTCGACTCGCCCCGCTCGTCGAGGGCGAGGCGGGCTCCTTGCCCTCCTTTTTGCGCGGCACGATCTCGGCCACCGCGCGCATGGTGATGGGCCCCTTGCCGGTCGCGTAGACCTCGGTGATCGCCCGTTTGTCGTAAATGATGCCGCCCGTCGGGAAGTCAGGACCCTTCACGAACTCGACAAGCTCGTCGGCGCTCGCCTTCGGGTGCTCCAAAAGGTGAACGGTCGCGTCCACTATTTCGCCCAGGTGGTGCGGCGGTATCTTGGTCGTCATGCCGACCGCGATGCCCTCGGAGCCGTTCAGAAGAAGGTTGGGGAGTTTGGCGGGGAGCACCTTTGGCTCTTCCCTCATCGCGTCGTAGTTCGGCGTCCAGCCCACCGTTTCCTTGTCGATATCCAGAAGAAGCTCCTCCGCGATCTTGGAGAGCTTGGCTTCGGTGTAGCGCATCGCGGCGGCGGAGTCGCCGTCGATCGAGCCGAAGTTCCCTTGTCCCTGAATGAGCGGATAGCGCATCGAGAAATCCTGCGCCATGCGCACGAGGGTATCGTAGATCGCTATGTCGCCGTGCGGATGATACTTTCCCATCACCTCACCCACGATATTCGCCGATTTTTTGGTCTTCGCGTCGGCGGAGTAGCCCCCGTCCCACATCGCCCAAAGAATGCGGCGATGCACGGGCTTTAAGCCGTCCCTGACGTCGGGAAGGGCGCGCGCGACGATGACGGACATCGCGTAGTCCAGATAGGACTCCTGGAGTTCCTGCGTGATCTCGCGCTCCTGAATGTTCTTCTTTTCTTCGGCCATTTCGGTTAGCGCTATTCTGTCGGCAGTTCGTATATCGGCGCGGCGGGCGTGTTCTTGGGAGTGAAGGTGAACTCATCCCGCTCGATCGTGACCTCGCGTTCCCGCCCGATGGCGGAAGAGATCGCGCCCCAGAGGACGACGCTTCCCGCCTTGAAGGTTCCGAAGAACGCGTTCGGTCGCTCCTCCTCTTCCGCCTGGGCGGCGGGATCAAGAACGCCTACGTTCGCCTGGAACGTGACGAGCCAGAGCGTGAAGACGAGAGCCATGGAGACCGCGCTTAAGCCGGCCGTCCAGCGCCGCTTCCTCGATTCGCTCGAGGCGCGGAGCGTTTCCAAAAATATGCGGAGACGGTGCGTCATATCTCGCGGAGGATCACCGCTTTCGGTCCGGACGGCGGCAGGTCCTTCTTTTTAATAGTGAGCTTGTCTGCCGGTTCCGCCGCGCCCTGCCCCAGTTCTTTGGCGAATTCCTTGGGCGATTTTGCAAAACTGGGGATCGCGATCGTGGGCGACAATTGCTTTACGAGCTTTGCGGCTGCTTCGGGCGAGAGGAACGGCTTGCCGCCCGCGGGGACGAAGAGGATGTCGATCTCGCCGAACTCCTCGAACGCGTCCCGGTTCGGCGCCGAAGAGAGGTGGCCGAGGAACGCGAGCCGGAGCTCCTCCATCTCCACCACGTACATCGTCTTCAGGAACTTCGTGTCCGATTCCTCGCGCACGGGAAAGCCCCAGATGCGCACGCCTTTTTGTTCGTACTCGCCGGGACCCGTAATGCCGCGCGCGTCTTCCTCGCCTTTCGGAGGCCATGGGACGAGTGTTTTGATAAAAATGTCCGGCTTCATCCGGGCATTCTGGGGGTCCACGAGGAGCGAGAGCGGGCCGCTCTGGATCCTGAAGCAGCCATTCCCGTGATAGGTGATGACCATGGGACGATTATATCGCTATGATAGCAAAAAATGGCCCGTTCCGCAACCGCCTATTTACTATTTACGATTTACTATTTACGATTGTGTAACCCTATGCCTGCACCGATCGCAAGCAAGAAGATATCCGCCGTCGCCCAGCTCGTGAAGAACGAGCCGGAGCTGCTTTCGGTCATCCGCGAAGGCGAGATCGTTGCCGCAAAGCTCATCAAAAGAATGCCGCGCGCGGCCTACTTCGACCTCGGCAAGGCCGGCACCGGCGTGATCTACGGCCTTGAATTCATGAACGCCAAGGAAACCCTGAAGAAGCTCGCGGCGGGCGAAGAGGTGCACGCGAAGATCGTGGGGCTCGACGACGGGAACGGCAACATCGAGCTTTCGCTCGCGGAGGCCACGAAGCAGAAGGCGTGGCAGGCGGTCAAGGACATCAAAGAGAGCGGCGAGGTGGTCAAGGTGAAGATCTCCGCCGCCAATTCCGGCGGCCTCATCGCGGAGCTTTCCGACCTCAAGGCGTTCCTTCCCGTCTCCCAGCTTTCGAACGAGCACTACCCTCGCGTCGCGGACAACGACCGCGAGAAGATCCTCGAGGAGCTCAAAAAATTCGTGGGGCAGGAACTTTCGGTCAAGGTGATCGACGCGAATCCGCGCACGGCGAAGTTCATCATCTCCGAGCGCGAGATCACGAACGAGAACGTGAAGGAACTGCTCGCGAAATACGAGGTGGGCCAGGTGGTGGACGGCATCATCTCCGGCGTCGCGAACTTCGGCGCGTTCATGCGCTTTGCCGACAATCCGCAGATCGAGGGCCTTATCCACATCTCCGAGATCGACTATAAGCTGATCGAGAACCCCAAGGATGTGGTGAAGGTGGACGAGGCCGTGAAGGCGAAGATCGTGGAGATCAAGGACGGCCGCGTTTCGCTTTCGCTCAAAGCGCTCAAGGACGACCCGTGGCTCAAGGTGGAGGAGCGCTACAAGGCGGGCGACGCCGTGCGCGGCACCGTCTTCCGCTTCAACCCGTTCGGCGCGTTCGTGAACCTCGCGGGCGACATTCAGGGTCTTATCCACGTCTCCGAGTTCGGCGGCGTCGAAGAGATGAAAAAGGAGCTCGAGGCCGGCAAGGCCTACGATTTCACGATCGAGATGCTGAAGCCGCAGGAGCGCCGCCTTATTTTGAAGCTCAAGAAGTAGGGAGCGAACCGGTAGCGTCGCTTGACATTTTTGGTACTTTCCTTGTATAATGGGGCCAGTATTTTGAGCTCTGTTACGGCTCTATCGTTCTCTCTCTAATGCGAACCCGCGCCAGTCGGTGGCGCAGGGTGACGCAGGTGTGACGGTCCCATGAAGCCCCGCGCATGCGGGAGGAGGATTCGAGATGGGCAAGAAGAGGGGTCTGCAGGTCGAGGATCCGGACGTGGTCAAGGAGACGGCGTCGCGCGTGCTCTCGCAGCACGAGCAGACAGTGGGCATGGGCGAGACGGGCGGTCCCAAGAGGAAGATGGACGCTCTCGAGCCCGACGCTTTCGCGTTCTTCAACGCGGCGGCGGAGGACGGCCTCGCCCCCAAGCATTTCGTTTCGCTCGAGGCGCTGCGGGCGGTGGCGGTGAAGCAGGACAAGCCGCTCTCGCAGGAGCAGTTCGGGGCCTACTACGGCGCGGACGCGCAGGCGCCGCAGTCGGTCATGGAGTGCTCGGTGTGCGGCAAGCCGGCAGTGGCGCGGGTGTGGGCCATCGCCTCGAAGGGCGCGATCGTGGCCGACCGCGACTCCGCGGAGGGCAAGCCGCTCCTCGTGGGGACGTTCGTCAAGCGGTACAACGCCAAGACTGGTGAGCCCATCGCGATGGTGGGTTGCGGCAGTCCGGCGAGGACCGACTCCTGCCTCATGTTCCTTCGCGAGGTCAAGGAGACCAGGGACGGCGTGGACGGCGCCGGCAACAATGTCAAGGTTCCCGTCCTCTTCACTGACCGGTACAACCGGCCGAAGAGGCTCCCCTCCCTGCCCTACGCCAAGGTCATGGAGGAGATCGCGAGCGAGACCACTCGGCGCGCGGAGCGCCAGAACGACGAGCAGTCGCGTCTCTCGCGGCTCGGCGGCCTGGTGAACCGTGAGCGGACGACGGGGCAGAGCCCGT